>JAOZSG010000282.1 GCA_029939785.1 Fidelibacterota bacterium
TATTTGGTACTTGGTAACTTGTTATTTTACTCCGCATCCGCCTGAAACCCATTTGGCTTCGCTGAAAATGGGTTGAGGCTACTGATGACTGGAATGTCCTGATAGAATATCTTTTTGATTTACGATTTAGGATTTTGGATGGAATGGGTATTGATACCCTTGTTCATATATCAATTATGCAACCAATCCTGCACAATATCCGGACGACCATGCCCATTGTAGATTATATCCACCTAACCAACCGGTCACATCCAGAACTTCACCAATAAAATACAATCCTTTTACCTGTCTCGTTTCAAAGTTTTTTGATGAAAGTTCGTTTGTATCAATTCCGCCTCTAGTCACTTCTGCTTTTTTATATCCCTCTGTACCTGTAGGAATCAATATCCATTTATGAACAAGTTTTGCAATCTCTTCAATTTGATTTTTATTATATTGATTAATTGGTTTTGTAAAATCAGTCCTTTCTAATATTTTTTGGATTAATTTTTTGGGTAAATATTTACTTATCAAATTTTTTACTTCTGCTTTGGGATTTCTAATTTGCCATGCAGCAATTTTTTCTATTAAATGAATATCAGGTAAAAGATTAATAATAATTTCATCACTTACAGTCCAGTAATTAGAAATCTGTAAAATTACAGGACCACTCAATCCCTTATGGGTGAATAGCAGAGCGTCTTTGAAAGTGTGGTTATTGCAGGTAACCGAAGCATTGAGTGAAATTCCTGACAACTCAGAAAAATTAGGTAATACATTCCGATCTACATTTATTGAGACTAAACCAGGTGTCTGAGGAATAACATTCAATCCAAATTGTCTGGCAAGATCATAACCAAATCCACTCGCACCAATAATTGGAATTGATAAACCACCTGTTGCAATTACCAAGGAGTCTGCTGTAAAATTTCCTTGTGTGGTATTTATATGAAAATTATCTTCTTTTCTAATATTGTCTATGGTGCATTTTAATTGGAATTTCACACCGTTTTTATAACATTCATTAAGTAACAGATCAACAATCTCTTTTGCATTTTTCTTGCAAAATAATTGTCCAAATTCACGTTCTTCATAAACTATATTATTTTCATCTATCATTGATAAAAAATCAAACTGACTGAATCGACTCAAAGCAGATTTGCAAAAATGTGGATTATTTGATATAAAATTTTCTGATTCCACATATAAATTTGTAAAATTACATTTTCCTCCACCTGACATTAATATTTTTGATCCAACTTTATGAGCATGATCTATAATAAGGACTTGTCGCCCTCTTTTCCCGGCTGTTAGTGCACACATCAATCCAGATGCTCCGGCACCAATTATAATTATTGAATAATGCATATTTCCTCTAATTTTATAATTATTCCCAATATAATGTTTTTCATTTCAAATCAGAAATTTTTTATTAATGTAAAAAATCTACTTTATGATGAAACTACAAAAAGTATTTTTTAACTTTATGATTTAATTAATATTGTCTTTGCATTCTTTACCCATCAACTGCCGGATTTATTACATTCTCAGCGGTAAATATTTCTTTTTACAGTTTATTATAATTGATTTTTCTCAAAATATACAATATATTAAAAAGCAAAATTTATCAAATATACCAAAGAGGGAATATGCCATCCAAAAAGAAAAAAGTCTTTGTTATAGATACAAATGTAATATTGCATGATAGTTCATGTATCAATGAATTTGATGAACATGATGTCGTCATTCCAATAAGTGTATTAGAGGAATTGGATAGATTTAAGTCCGGTCATGAAACTATTAATTTTCAGGCAAGAGAATTTGTTCGTATTCTTGATTCTTTATCAGGTGACAAATTATTTAATGGTGGTATAAGAATAGGAAAGAAAAAAGGAAAAGTATCCATTAAACTGGAAAAAGAATTTCATAAAGATATGGAAGCAAATTTTTCGAAAAATAAAGCAGATCATCACATCCTAAACATTGCCTATTGCCTTTCAAAGGAGAAAAATGCACCGGAAGTAATTCTTGTATCAAAAGATGTAAACCTTAGAATGAAAGCAAAAGCAGCGGGGATTACTGCAGAAGATTATAAAACTGATCATGTTCAGGATATTTCTGAATTATATAAAGGACTCAGGCTGGTTGAAGATGTTCCGGATAACATTATTGATCGAATGTATAAAAGTCCTCATTCTGTTGATAAAGAAGAAATAAAATTATCACATGAACTTATCCCAAATGAAACATTGATACTAAAAAATCAAAACAAATCAGCCTTAGCAATTAATGATTCTTTTGAAAATAAGGTAAAACATGTTGAAAAGTTAATGGCTTATGGAATTGTTCCTCGAAATGCTGAACAGACATTTGCTTTAAATATATTATTAAACCCTGATATTCAGTTGGTCACTCTTTCCGGAAAAGCAGGAACAGGAAAAACTCTACTTGCATTGGCAGCAGCTATAGAATGCAGGCAGAATTTTCGTCAAATATATATGGCTCGTCCGGTTGTTCCTCTGAGTAATAAAGATCTCGGATTTTTACCGGGCGATATCCGATCTAAACTTGATCCATATATGCAACCATTATTTGATAACCTGGGCGTTATAAAAGATCAATTTCCTTATTCAGACAAAAGAGCAGGATTGATAAATGATTTATTAGAAAAAGAAAAACTGAAAATTTCACCACTATCATATATAAGAGGCAGAAGTCTTGTTAACATATTTTTTATTGTAGATGAAGCTCAAAATCTTACACCTCTTGAAATGAAGACAATTATTACTAGAGCCGGAGAAGGAACAAAATTGGTTTTTACAGGTGATATCTATCAAATTGATCACCCTTATCTCGATATTCATTCAAATGGATTATGCTACCTGATAGATAGGATGAAAGGTCAAAAAATTTATGCTCATATAAATCTGGAAAAAGGAGAACGATCAGAGTTGGCTGATCTTGCGAGCGATTTATTGTAACCAACAGATTTGCAAATTTTTTTTGTAACTACAAAGTGCATGTTTTATAAACAGAAAAATAAAACTATTGCCCACTAAACATTGTAAATCAGGCTACCGACTGACACGAAAGACACTAAAATAACACATTATTTTTTCGTGTTTTTTAGTGTCTTTCGTGGGGAAAAAGAAATTATACACACTTTGTATGTTACTTATTTTTTAAGCTCTCTGCGTTATCTCCCGCGTAAGAAATCGTATCTTCAGCTATTTCTGTGATTAGTTATTTTGTATTCTATTATTTAATTATTACAAACTCCCTAAAATTATATTTGTCAATAATTTTTGTCTTTGCATTGTATGCATTAATGAAAGTTTTCGGTAATTTTGTATTTTTTTTTTTGCTTTCCATTTGAATTCATATCCGGTAACGATACTATTTTTTTCTTCTACAAAATCAACTTCTTGTTGTTGTTTTGTTCGCCAAAAATACATTTTTGCAAAGGTATCTTTGTATAAATTTTGTTTTCTCCTTTCTGAAACCAAAAAATTTTCCCACAATGCTCCTTTATCTTGTCTTAAATCAAGATTGTTAAAATTTCCTAAGAGCATATTTCTTATACCATTATCATAAAAATATATTTTTCGATTTCGTTTTATTTCATTTCTCACATTTTTATTGTAACTATTTAATTTAAAAACAACATATCCTTTTTCAAGAATGTTTATATATTTTTGTATAGTATTTTTATTAATACCAACTACTTGAGTCAATTCATTATAATTAACTTCATTGCCGATCTGTAAAGCTAATGCCTGTAGAAGTTTCTCAAGTACTTCTGGTTTTCTAATATCATAAAATGCTAAAATATCTCTGAATAAATAACTGTTTACCATTTCCTTTAAAACCTGTTTTTCCTCGCCGATATGATTTAATACTTCAGGATAAAAGCCATATAATAAACGATGTTCAAGTTGTTGTTCTGCTATTAAAAATCCGTTTCTATTTTCATATTCTTCCCAGGTAACAGGATATAACTCATACTCCCACTTTCTGCCGGTTAAAGGTTCATTTAATTTATTACCCAAATCAAATGATGAAGAACCACTAACAAATAACTGAACATCTTTAAATTGATCAGTTATTATTTTTAGTGTTATTCCTATTCCTTCTATGCGTTGAGCTTCATCAAGAAAAACTAATTTGTTAGTCCCAATCAAAGCTCGTAATTGTTCAGTATTAGGATTTGATAATAAATACACCATAATACTCAAAAAACATAACCAAACGCCTTTATAATGACCAAAATACATACTTTTTCGACTCTGTCATAATAAATAAATATTAGTTTTTGCATCATTTTCTACTAACATCTTATCAATTTCAGAACTCTGGAATTGGCGTAAACAATTGTCTTAGTTTTTATAGAATAGTATCGTACCTAAAGGTACGGGGATTTTGAGTGGCAGACATAAAATATTACAAATAGAGTCGCCACGCTGTGGCTGGAATCAATTAACAATGTACAATGGTTCTGCTAAAAATATCTCTTAACAATAGATATTTATTTTTTTTCTAACTATTCTTTAATATTTTTCATTTATATGAATTCTAAAAAAGTGTTTTGGAAATCCAATATTTATATTGCAAATTTTCGCCGACTAAAAATTTAATATAAATGAGTAAAATATGTTTACCGATATAAATAAAGAGACAAAATATGCAGTCATCATGG
>JAOZSG010000025.1 GCA_029939785.1 Fidelibacterota bacterium
TACTCCAATACTCCATTACTCCAATACTCCATTACTCCAATACTCCATTACTCCATTCCTCCAATACTCCATTCCTCCAATACTCCATTACTCCAATACTCCATTACTCCATTACTCCATTACTCCATTACTCCAGCCCCAAACAACATATAGTCAGCCACTAACAACTAATTAAATAAAACTAAAAAGGGTCAGTAATAACCGACCCTTTTTATCTATTTTTACATAAATATTATTTCAAGAATAACATTTTTTGTGTAGCAACATTTCCAGCACTTTCAAGTCTGTAAAAATACATACCTGTTGAAAGTCCGCTAGCATCAAAATTAATATTATGTGTACCGGCATTTCTCATTTCACTGTTCATCAATGTAGCAACTTTTGCACCTAACATGTTATATACTGTCAGTGTTACAGGAGCATTTTCAGCAATTGTAAATGCAATTGTAGTTGTTGGATTAAAAGGATTTGGATAATTCTGTTCAAGTTTGAAAGTACTTACAATAGCTTCTTCTTCAACAGAAGTTTCTGAATAAACCCATTTGTCAACTGTTCCCAGATAAAAATCACAAGTTATTAGAGTTTCATCATCTAAAAAATATCCGCCACGTGGTCCATTTACACCACCGGCAATATATATGTCTTTATTTGCTGTTGCTGAATCAGGAGCTGCGACGCCAAATGCTTCATATCCAAGTGTCTCAGTATTTATTACATACCATTGGCTTCCATAATGTCCACCCCATGTTATTCTCAAACAACCAACTAATAAATCACCATTTGGTGCTAAATCTAAAGAACTTGACCATGGAGCTTCTACAGCAGTTAAACCACTTTCATCTGTATATGACCATTGCATTAATGTATCAACTGATACAAATAAATCAAAATCTGGATCGTCTGAATGATATTTTTCTACTCCATAACCATTCCATATAGTACCTGAATATAAATCAAATCCACCTTCTGGACTTTCTTTTACTACTAAAGAACGTGATAAATGTTTTACAGTATCAATAGCATTTCCAATTATTCCTAAATCTTCGTCTAACATATATATTGGCTTATTTGCACCAACATGTCCTACATAAATAGTTCCATTAGAAGTCTGGAAAGCATCAGTAAGAGAACCTGCAGCCGGATAAAATTTTCCTGTACATTCTGCTGATTCATAATTAAAACGATATAAAGTAGCAAAAGATGAATATAAAATATTACCATCATTATCTATTGCAATACCTCTTCCTGTACCTGAATGATCAGAACCACTCCAAAGAGTATCTAAATCACCACTTGGTAATTGAAAAGATGTAATTTCATGTACAATAGTACCATCTGGTGCATAGCAACGTAATGGTCTATAAAATGCAGTATCACCTGATGCAGTAATAAAATCATCACCTACTGTACCATATGTAGCTACCCAATAATTACCATTTGGATCTACTACAACACCATGTGGGTCAACTCCCGTATGATAATCTTCACCTGATACAGTTTTTGTACCCTGTGTTAACATTGTATCCGCTCTTGTAAAATCAAATATCGTTTCCTCAAAAGTCCAACCTGCCATTGCTACTGTAGCAACAAGACCGATTAGTACTAAAACTGTTAACAATTTCTTCATTTCTTTTCTCCTTTTGTTTTGTTTTAACACTTCTTATTTTTCTATTTAGTTTATTTTTGGTATAGAATGTTAAATTCTAAGGCTTATTATTTCCACTCTGCCTTCGAAATTTATCTATACCCATAAACTCTCTTTTTATAATTTACAAATTATTCACACGTCCATAATAAGGTGCACTCTCTTCAAAGAGAAGTATTTTTAAAATGGTTGTATTATCTTGATTATCAATATCAAGAGTGTTGATATAAATATCCTCTCCGGCACCCCATGTCATTCTATAAGCAATTTTATCACCTATAATAGAATTATAAACATCTTCCATCATACCTGTTGCATAATCACCTTCAATACCTAAAATTGAATGGCCAATAGTAGCAAGATAGATTTTCCCATCTTCATTAAAACTGATTGTAGTAATATTAATACCGTCATAAGCAGTACCATCCCAATTTCTGATTGATTGAATATCTCCGTTCAATGTACCATCTGAATTCAGACCAACTTTACAAATAAATTGACCTTGACTTATACCTTCTTCACTTCCCGAATAATTACCGGCAAGATATAATTCATTGTTATATACTCTACAAGCTGTAAAAGTAGTATCCTGAAACTCAGCAAGATTTGTAGATTCCATTGTTATTCTATCAACAAATGCAATTGCATTTTCTCCAACTATATATAAATTACCATAACTATCAAAATCAAGATCTTTTGTTTTAAAAGTCGCTTTTTTATAAGTATCTCCACCTGTAGTATCAGTTTTCATGATATATAGTCCATAAGTATAATAAAAAGCTCCATCAGGTCCCTTTTTAATATTATTTGTGTTTTTTGCTCTAATCTCTAAATAATTTTCCTGCTTTATTCCATCAGGTGTAATTTTATCTATAATTTTTCCTTTTGTTACATAGAGATTTCCAGCAGCATCACAGCATATTCCACCTGGATTATCATATTTACTATAATTACCCGGTTTACTAATTGGATCTTTTACTTTAAATAAATGAGGATTAGCTTCACTTCCATACGTTGCAATTCCTTCACCTAATTGTGTATATACTTTAATCGTTAATCCATCTCCAAAATTTGCAGGAGGAATAACCTGTAACTCAGTAGCAGTAGCATTATAAATAATCGCCTGATCAGTTCCAAATACTACAAAATTATTTTCCGGAGTAGTAGAAAAATTTTGTCCTGTAATTGTTACCAATTTTCTTGCACCAACTGCACCATAAGTCGAGTCAGCAGGATTAATTGATGATATTACCGGTGTTGGATTTGCCACAAAATCTTCATCCCAAATACTGTCAGGAACATCATTTTTGAGTAAATCTTCGCAACCAACTACAAAAACCATCATTACAATTATCAATAAGTTTAATAAACTATTTTTTCGCATCTTTTTATCTCCCTTTATTTTCATTTTCTTATAGAGAAAATCTTAATGTAAATCTCTGAACATTATCAAAAACACCAAATGGTGTATAAGCATAATCTACTGCAAGACCAAACTGTCTTAAACCAAAACCATATGTTAGATTATCTTCATCACTATTACTGATATATCCTGCTCTTACAAAAAACATACTGGCAAGATTGTATTCAAAACCAAGTTTCAATTGTTCCGGATGTGATCTTGGATGAACTGCATCAACAGACATTAATAATCCCTGATTTTCAAATCCATTTACCAGATCTAAAAGATCAAATGAAATTCCTATACAAAATGTCAGAGGTAATTGAAAATCTTCTTTTTCAAATTTTATCTCTTGTGAAAAATTTCTTACTGACATTCCAAAAGCAAGACTTTTAAAGCCTGTTTTATAGATTGTACCAAAATCAAAGGCTGTGGCCTGTGTTACATTCCTCTTGGTCTTGAGACTATCTTCGCCAACAGGAACTACACTTTTTCCTAATTGTTGACCAGTGTATTTTATCTGACCACCTACGGAAAATTTATCTGTCAATGTCTTAGCATAACCAAGACCTGCGGAATATGCAGTTGGTTTGAAAATTTCTGTATCAATATAGCCTGCTTCATTTCCCCATACCATGGTTCCTTGAATTTTACCATAGTCAACTGATCTGTAGGTAACTCCAAATACTCCATATCTTCCACCGGCTGGCTTTATTGCAAGACTGAATGCATTATGAGTTATATCTGCGATCCAATTATTCTGAGTAGCAGATATATCTATCATTCCATTCATCCTTGCCATTCCGGCTGGATTGAAAAACAATGAACTCGAACCCATTTCCAGCGTTGTCATTGCATCGCCAAGGGCACTGCCTCTTCCATCTGGTGATACACTTAAAAATTGAAATCCTGTTTGCGCAAGTTTATCCTGTGCTATCAAAGGATTCATAATCAAAAGTATAAATACCATTGGAATTATTCTTTTTGATATCTTTTGAAATTTTGATATCATTTTTAGCCTTTCTCTCATTATCGTATTATTACGAATTTTTTAAGAGCTGATTGCCCTTTTTTAAATATATAATCACCTGTAACTGGATCCTTTATATCTTGTGTTACTTCAAAATGTGCTATATAAATTCCACTAACTACAACTTGTCTGGATGAAGAAACAGAATTCCACGCCTGATCACCACTTCCATCAGTATGTTTAATTGTTTTAATTAAATCACCTCGTTCGGTAAAAATCTTTATATCACAATAGGGTGGAATATCAAGGAACATTAATCTATCCGGATTTCCAATATATTGATAATCTCTATTTTTTATATTATAAGGATTTGGAACTATACGGATATCAGAAAAATCATCACCTGCTTTTCTTCGTAGATACGCCGCTTTATTTGTTTTTGTATAAAATCGACCACTTTCCAATGAGCCCGTAGGATTTGCAATACCGCTCTCATTATTGGATCCATCATCATAAGCTGTTAAATAGTAGTAGTATGATTGACCACGAATTGCTGATTTATCATCATAAGTAAGAACGCCCGGTGCAACTTCTGCAATCATATCATAAGTTGTATCAGGTTTACCAATGGCTCTATATATCCTATAACCTGCAAAATCCTTGGCATCTTCAGATGGACTTTTTGCCCAATTCAACATAATTTTATCACCGCCGGAATTTATCTCAAATACTGTTGGTGGCAATGGTGGCTGAGGTATTAGCATACCCATATTATAATTTCTTGTTGCTCTGCTAAAAGTGGACATTATAGAATCCATCCCTGTATATATCCAGGAATTTTTATAAATATCTTTATTATCTGTTGTTGTTCCATCAGGTAAATCAAAAGGCCCTTTATCACTTGAATTTCTATGTGCTGCTAACCATCGCTCACCAATTTCTTCACATAATGTTCTGTTTATACCACTGATGCCTTCAACTTCTACAACAACTACACTATCACCAGGTGCTAGATCATAAGGACCGTATGTTAACCAAACATTTGTTCCGCCACCGTCTCCATGTATTTTATATGGATCAACCGGATCTGTAATTGACGTTGTATTATCTTCAAACATCCTATTTGTCCCACCATAATCAGGACTAGGATAAGGTGTTCCGCTTAGCATATTATATACTAAACCCATATTTACCATATCTGTTTTTCTTAAATCTCCCAGACCCGGGAATGAATCACCAGCATGCCAACCAACATTCACAATCTTTTCAGGATCATTAGTATTATCAGTTGCTGACTTATCAGCATGTAATACACCAATTCCTGCAAATTGAGGAGAAGCAAGTCTTCCATTTCCTTTTATATTAGGAGCACCAATCATATCATAATCAACTACTTCAGATTGTCCCAGCCAACTAAAAGTACCTGGAATCCAATCCAATTCTTCTCTTGGAGTATTTTCAGTAAAATTAATCACATCATTTTCATGTGCTGCATAATCTTCGCCTCTTCTGGTTACCCAGGAATGTTTTCCCCATGATTGTTGATTATCTGTAAATGATGCACCTTCTCGACTAACACTATATCTTGTTCCCCATCCAAAACGAAGACCTTTTATTGGAGCATTTAATTCAATTTCTGCATCATCATCAATATTACCTGTATTTTTAAAAACAAATTCTTTTATAAAATAATTATCATGGTATTGCTGGCTAAAGGCATATATTTTTCGTGTGATAGTTACACCGGAAGAAGTATTAATTTTATTTATTACTATTCTGTCAGCAATCTGATTTGGATCAATTCTATCAACATCTCCGGCATATGGTGCTGTTATATTATCACCATCAACATAGACAGTTGGTGGTTCAAATTTGGCAATCTGTTCCAATTGCATTGGATATATAGAGAGTTGTGCATATCCTTTATATAGATAATTTGCCCAAAAATCCCAATGTTCGCCTTCTGCATCAGTATAGTCCTGGATAGCATACCAGGCTCTACGAATTACAGAATTATCAGATAGAGAATAATCTGCAGGCCATTGAAGTCCTTCATAAAAGGAATTATTCCAGGCTCTTTCAGATCCATAGGCAGAAAAGTGACTTTGAAGTTCACCAATTCGAATATATCGTGTATCAGATTCACTTACCTGAGAAAAAACAGGCTGTATTGAATAAACTACAACTATAAATATTAGGTAACTTTTTTTTATATATCTTAAAAACATTAATTTTTCCATATCTTAAAACATTATTTTAATACCAAAATTAATCATCATGGGATTAAGAAAAGTGAGAGATTTAATATTAGGCATATCGATATAGGACTTATTCTTTATTCTCTTATTATTTCTCGCTTCAATTTCCGGGTCATTATTAGGATTCGCTTCCAAAGGATCATAAGCAATATTATCTTCTCTGAATTCACCAATTCTATCATTGCCATGCTCAATACCTTCTTCATATTGAAGACGTAAAGATTGCATATAATCATCATAATCTCTGCCGGAAGAAAATCCTGCATAAGATAATTGTTTTGTGTTAAATACATTTACTATATCACAAAACAAATGACATTGTATTTTTTTAAAGCTAATTGCTTTTGTAATACGCAGATCGAAATTATATGTGTCTTTCCATTGTACATTGTTAATTACACCTACTCCTAAAATATTACCAGGATTATATGTTGCATAAGATCCGGCAGACCAACTTGCCAATAAGTTAACATTCCATCCACCCAATGGATATAATCCGCCAAAACTGTTCCCAAAATTAATTGGAGAATGTAAATCTATATTTGCCCTTATATAAGGTCTTGGTTTTGGTCTGGATTGATAAGGATTATTCAGTAGATATTCACGCTGTTTATTTGGATCTTCATAATATTCTCTTAACCCAAAATATCCCGATGTATTAACCATATAAGTATAATTTATAAATCCTGTTATCCAATCACCTGTTCTTTTATCAAGAGTAATTTCAAACCCCCTGATATCCTCATAGTTATTATTTTCCGGTTTTAGATAATTAATTGTATTGTTAATATTAAAATATTCTATCCAGCCAATTTGATCTGAAACATCTTTGTAATAACCGGCGATATTTAATAAAAACATATCCAATATATTTTGTGAATATCCAATTTCATAAGCTATTGTCTTTTCCTGTAATAAATTAGGATTGCCTATTGATGTAACCATTCCATTATATTCTCTCTGTGTTCTGAATCTGTATGTAGAAGATGGCTCTGTATAAAAATGACCATAATTAAAATATAATTTTGAATTATCAGTAATTGGATGTGCTATTCCAAGTCTTGGACTTATTTTCAGTCTTGCTTTAGCCTTTTTTGAAGGAGCTTCTTTTTCGAGTAATTTGCCCTGACCTTCTTTGTAAAATGCATCATAATCTTCGAGAACATAATAATCTGTTTTAGAATCAGTATAATCAAAACGAAGTCCTATATTTGTAATAAAACCTTCGAATTCAAGTTTATCCTGAATATAGGCACCTGCAGAAATAGGTTTCACATTATATATCTGATCTCTGTTCCATGTAGTCATACCTGGATTTGAAGTAAAAGATTTTATATCATAATTGTTTAGTATTAAATGTGCTCCGGTTTTCAGATGATTATAATTGTTTATCTGGTTGACATAATCAAATTTCATTGTAGTAGTAGAGATTGTGCTTTTATCCCTACCAAGATTCATCCAGCCACCCAATCGAATATTATCACCAATTGAGCCAACTCCATATCCCCAGTAGCCATAAGGAGCTTCATCAACAAAATAATCCGGAATTATTTCAAAAACTTTGCTTGTATCTCTACCGGACATTTCAAATGTCTTATATCTATTTATATTATGTTGAATCTTAACCTCATAATAAGACCTATCATTAAGAATATGATTTAGCTTAACTCCTAATATTGTTCTATATATATCAGCAGGACTAAACCAGCCAGGCATATATAACATAGAACTACTCGCTAAGTTTGCGATTCCATAATCACTTCTTAATACTGCTCCTGTTGGTGTTGTTTTCCATGAATATTGTGAAGCAGATTGTATTTCACCATATGAACCTGTAAAAGTTAATTTAATATCGGATGAGATATTTGAAGTAAGTTTTAATCTTCCTACATTTTCATCATAACTATCTCTCGATAAAGGGATGATAAACATTTCCTGAATATCTCTATAAGATGCATAAAATCTAAGATCACCGAGGTATTTACTAATTACCGGAACAGGGCCACCAAAACCAAAATCAATAACCATATCAGGTTTTTCTATATCGCCCTGACGTCTGTGTTGCCATTCAAATAATTTTTTTGCACCTTCAGGAGTTAAATCATTACTTGGATCAGAATCCTGCAATGTTGCTTCAGAAAGAGCGTTCCAACCTCCAAAAGTAGGATATTGTTTTTGTGTATGTTCATCCCAAACTCCATTATTAGTACCTGTATAACACACATCTGCATCCATATAAGGTCTTAAAAAGTAAGAATTTGTCGAATAAACCGATTCACCAAAATGTTTCATTGAAGGGGGATGATAAATTATCGAAAGAGCACCACTATAATTATCCCGCCCCCCTTCACTTGTAACAATATTTATTAAACCTGATCTGATATTTCCATATTCAGCATTGAAACCACCTGTCTGTACTTTCACCTCCTGTACTGTGCTTAGACTGACAGATGTATACGGAGTGTTTGATCTGGCATCATTTTGAACAAATCCATCAACAATAAAGGCTGTTTGTCTCGAACTACCACCCCTAATTTCCATTCCCTTAATACCAGCTTGAAGCCCGATTACTTCTGAAACATCTGAAACAGGCATAGTTGCAATTTTTTGAGCATCTATATTAAGTTCACTAGCAGAAACATCTCTTTTGACAATAGGTCTTTTTGCTTCTACAACTATTTCTTTTAGATTTAGAGTCTCCTGTGTAAGTTCTACATTAATAATAGTTGTTAATTCCATATTTACTTTAACATTTTTAATTATACTGTTAGCATAACCTATGGTTGATACTTTTAAATTGAAAGTTCCGGGAGGAACATTCAAAATTACATAATAGCCATTAATATCAGATGCAGTTCCAAGATAATCGTTTTCCATTTCTAAAATAATATTTGCACCAATTATAGGTTCTCCAGTATTAACATCACGTATATTTCCGGATATTTTACCAACCGTACCAGCAAATAAATTATAAGAATAAAATATAATTATAAGAAAAATTAAGTATATTATTTTTTTTAACACCTGATTCCTCTTTTCTTATAGAGAAAATCTTAATGTAAATCTCTGAACATTATCAAAAACACCAAATGGTGTATAAGCATAATCTACTGCAAGACCAAACTGTCTTAAACCAAAACCATATGTTAGATTATCTTCATCACTATTACTGATATATCCTGCTCTTACAAAAAACATACTGGCAAGATTGTATTCAAAACCAAGTTTCAATTGTTCCGGATGTGATCTTGGATGAACTGCATCAACAGACATTAATAATCCCTGATTTTCAAATCCATTTACCAGATCTAAAAGATCAAATGAAATTCCTATACAAAATGTCAGAGGTAATTGAAAATCTTCTTTTTCAAATTTTATCTCTTGTGAAAAATTTCTTACTGACATTCCAAAAGCAAGACTTTTAAAGCCTGTTTTATAGATTGTACCAAAATCAAAGGCTGTGGCCTGTGTTACATTCCTCTTGGTCTTGAGACTATCTTCGCCAACAGGAACTACACTTTTTCCTAATTGTTGACCAGTGTATTTTATCTGACCACCTACGGAAAATTTATCTGTCAATGTCTTAGCATAACCAAGACCTGCGGAATATGCAGTTGGTTTGAAAATTTCTGTATCAATATAGCCTGCTTCATTTCCCCATACCATGGTTCCTTGAATTTTACCATAGTCAACTGATCTGTAGGTAACTCCAAATACTCCATATCTTCCACCGGCTGGCTTTATTGCAAGACTGAATGCATTATGAGTTATATCTGCGATCCAATTATTCTGAGTAGCAGATATATCTATCATTCCATTCATCCTTGCCATTCCGGCTGGATTGAAAAACAATGAACTCGAACCCATTTCCAGCGTTGTCATTGCATCGCCAAGGGCACTGCCTCTTCCATCTGGTGATACACTTAAAAATTGAAATCCTGTTTGCGCAAGTTTATCCTGAGCCATCAAAGGATTCATAATTAATAACAAAAGACATAATAATATATATTTCTTTTTCATTCTGTTTATCCTCCAATAACTCAACTATTCTTTAACTATTGCAAAATGCATTTTATTACCCATCGTCTGTTCAGTTCCAATAATTTTCAATAAATATTCTTTACTTTCCAAATCATAAACATATCTTAATTTCACAATGGACTCAGAATGTTCACCTTCGTTATGAAAAGCTCCGGATATTAATTCAAGAGGCATTGTTGTGTCCTTCACAGACAGAGTATCAGTACCATTTATTAACTGTAATTTCACATAATCAGTTGCATATATAACTGTTTCACCACTACTATTCAAATCAAGATTTACATAACACTCTTTAGCTGCTCTTTTGATAAAATAATTTTTTTCAGTCTGCGAAAAAACCGCAACACTATCTTTTAGAGATTTTAGAATATCTGTGGTAGTAAATGAACTGATTGTATCTTTTACTCCATTACTATATGACAATTGCAAACCATCATCCAATGTTTTCAATCCTGCAGTTAAAATGTCTGTAGAAACTGTATCAGACAAAATTTCAGCAGCAATTGCATCAATTCCACTTACTTCATAATTTTTAGCTTCATAATCACTACATCCAATAAAAAAGCAAATACTGATTATTAGCATTAATAATATTATCATTTTTAGTTTATTCCGGTGCATTATTCCTCCTCGGTAATTACTCAATTACCTGATTATAATAAATTTTCTAAATGCTGTTTCTCCATCAGGAGTTTCAATATGTGCAATATAGACACCACTAACAATCATCTGTGTAGATGATGTGATCTGTGTCCATTCTTCATCGCCACTACCATCAGTATGTTTTATAGTTTTAATCATATCGCCTCTTTCTGTATAAATTTTTATTGTACAAATTGGAGGTAATTCATAAAACATTAATCTGTTTGCACCACTCATACCAAATTGAAGTTGACTTGCATTAATATGATATGGATTAGGTACAACTCTAATATCTTCTAATGCTTTCCCTGGCATTCTTTTTAAATTTGCAGGTTCAATTGTACGAGTCCAGAACAAACTACTTTCCAAAGGTACACCCGGTTTTACCAAATTCTGTGTTCCATCATCAAAAGATGTAATATAATAGTAATAGTTAAATCCTCTTACAGGTGACATATCTTCATATTTATTAATTATGGAGTTTCCTGTTCCTTCACCACATTCATATAATAAACTAAAAGTTGTGTCAGGATCATGCATTACTCTATATATTTTATACCCACCAAAATGTGGGTCAGTTTCTGCATTGTTTGTCCAATCTAATACGATTCTGTCTCCTCCAGATGTGACAGTGAATGAGGATGGTGGAGGTGGAGGTTGAGGAATTACATATTCATTATCGTATGCTTCTTTTGCTCTATCAAATGCCTGTAATAATGAATCACGTCCTGTAAACACCCATGCGTCTTTATACTCATCTTTATCTTCAGTGGTAGAATTATCAGGAAGTGTATATGGTTTAATTTCATTATACCATTTTTCCCCAACTTCAATTCTTTTTGCCCAACTAATAGTTCCTGCACATTCAGCAATAACAATACGAACACTATCGCCAGGAGCAAGAGTATAAGGTCCAAAACCCATACCAGCACTCATACCACCACCACCAGCAGATTGTAATTCATTAAGATTTAATAGATCTGGATAACCGGTTTCGGTAAATGGAGCATCCTGCCAACCAGAATTATGTGGATAATTAAGTGCCGATGCATGTGTCATATCCAATTCTGGAATATCCTGATTCATACATTGCAAATATTCTACATCCATTGCCGCAGCATTAAATTGATCATTATTTTTTGTAATGCTTGCATCTGACCCAAAGTAAAAATATTTACTCAAGCCATTTGGGTCATTTGTTGGATCACTTGATGATTTGTCCACGTGAATAACAACTGCTCCAGGAAACTGAGAACCACCTAGAAAACCGTCAGCCGGTAGATCGCCATCACCAGTATTAGGGAGACCTATATTATTGATATCGTTATATTTTGAATGAAGACCAGCCCATGCATAAATAGCACTATAATCATCACCATATTTTGGATGTAATATTTCATTAACTGTTGCATGCCCCCAATTTATACTTTGTGGTGTCCAGGCATGTGCTTGATCACAGGCATATTTTGTTGGTGCCCATCTATATTGCAAAAACATAATAAGATCTTCAAGAGTTGCAGAATGTTTATTTCCATCACTATCATATACACCATTGTTTTTCAAAACATAATCATATATTAAATATGCATCATGATTTTCTTGACCATAGGCATATACTTTTCTCGTCATTTCAACACCAATAGATGTGTTAACAACATTATATAACATCCTGTCTGCATTCATTGTTTCATCCACTACATCTACCTTATCTCTATAAAATAGATCAGTACCAGGGGTATTATCTACATAAACAGCAGGATGATTAAATTTTGCATATAATTTAAATTCCTGAGGCATAAATTCAGATTTTTCATCTACACTCCTTGGACCTACATGTACTACTTTATGAGCATAAGTATTATTTGTAATGGGATCATTATAGTTTTTTACACCTAACCATAATGCTTTTTGTGCCTGCATATCTTGATCTTCAAATAATCCGGGATATACAAAACCGTCCTGTTGTCCCTGGTCTCTTGCTATCTCTATTTCACAACCTGTACTGGAAAAGAAATTTTGAAACATTCCAACCTGAATAAATTTAATATCATCTGCAAATACTGAACTGACCAGAATAAGAGAAAAAACAACCAGTAAAATGTTCCATTTAATTTTTCTATTAATAAATTTCATTTTTTTATCCTTCATCTTTATTTATCTTAAATCAAACGAAATTGTCATTCCGGCAAATAAATCTCTTGGACTTAAGAATGTGTAATAAGTGTGATTCGGCATATCAATATATGCTTTGTCTTCAATAATCTTATCTATTTTTTTACTACTCACTTCTGTCCAATTTCCATTTACTAGTTGATAATAATCATCCAAACTACCATCATAATATATTGCAATATCATTAGGATTAGTTAGTTGTGTATAATCATTGGTGTATTCAATCGGTTGGAAATCAACACCTTTTTTTCTATATTCACCATACTTATCATCACCAGGAACACCATTATATCCAAGTTTTTCATATTGTTTTTTTGATAAATGTAATGAATATACATAATCATTATAATCATAGCTATCAAGAAATGATGCATTAGAAAAGTATTTGTAATTCATCAGGTTATAAACATCAGCAAATATTTTAATTCTTGTTTTACCAAATACAAACATTTTAGATAATTTTAAATTAACATTATGATATGCTACCCTATCCAAATTGTATGTTATGCCTGATGTATTTTTGGGATTCCATGTTATTGGAGTTCCACCTGTATATGTTCCTATTAGATTAAAGTGCCATCCACCAAGAATATTTTGACCGGCTATAGTTGGGCCAAAATTCTCAGGAGTATGAAAGTCAACATTTGCTTTAAATCTTGGTACAGATGGTGAAAAATATTGGCGAAATGGGTGATTTCTATCCCATTCACTTTGTTCAGAAGGATTTTCAAAGAAATCACTTTTTCCAAAATACCCTGAACTTCCAACACGATATTCATAATTCAACATACCTGTAACCCAATCACCATAATTCTTAATAAGTTCGAGTTCCAAACCTCTAATATCCTCATAGTGATTTGAAGTCAAAATATCATAACTAACTTTCCCTTCCATACTGGTATAACCGGTCCAGGCAGTTTCGTTATCTATACTTTTATAATATGCAGAAAGATGAACTAAATAAGTATTAAAGAGTGCTTGATCAAATCCTATTTCGTAAGAAATTGTTCTTGTCAACGGTAATTCAGGATCTCCTATATATTGTAGTTTATTTAAACTATTTCTTCTCATTCTATAATTATTTTGTGCATCAGGCATTTCCTGATAATGTCCATAATTAAAGAAAAGTTTTGAAGTAGCAGTAATTGGGTGTGAAATTCCGATTCTTGGACTTAGGTAAAAAGCAGGTTTCACCTTTTTTGTCATAAAATCATCTTCATTTTCGTCTTCAAAATCCTGAGAATAAAAATCCTTTTGATAAGTATCTACATCATACCATTTATCATTAAAAACAACCAATTCCGGTATTAGACCTATTGTTGTAACAAAAC
Organism: Fidelibacterota bacterium; assembly: GCA_029939785.1. Classification (GTDB taxonomy): domain Bacteria; phylum Fidelibacterota; class UBA2242; order UBA2242; family JAFGTP01; genus JAOZSG01. The sequence continues at coordinate 14,462 of JAOZSG010000025.1, forward strand.
CTTCATACTCAATTTTATCCTCGAAATAACCTGTAATTCTAAAAGGGTTCCTTTCAAAATTTGTTTCATAGTTTCCAGCAGGAAGAAATACATTTTCACTACCAAAATCCATTTTGAAATTATCATAATGAAAAGCCAACCCAGCCTTTAACTGATGTCTGAAATTAATCTGATTAGTATAATCAAATTTTGCTTCATAAGTAGTAAATTCGCTTTCATCACGTGAAGTACTTACAGCACCTCCCATAATAATATCTCCAACTATACTTGATACAGGTTCAGGATAAAATCCAAATGGAGATTCATCTACAAAGTAGCCGGGCATAATTTCATTACTCAAAGTAGTATCTCTATATGCTCCTTTGTCTGTATGATATTTTTTATGCACTACTTTTGCCTGAACACTATAATAAGAAGTAGAACTCAAAATTTTATTTAATTTTGCTGATAAAATACTTGAATATTCTGATGTTGGACACCAGTATGTATTAGTAAATAATCTCCAAGGTACAGTAAAACCTCTTCTATCAGTTGCGTCTGCAACTCCCCATGTACTACTAAACAAACTCGTCAATCCACCTCTCGATGAAGTAGTACCATTTTTTTCTCCATAAATAGCCATTACAGAAAATTTTGTTGTTGGATCTATATCTGAAGTTACTTTTAGAATTGTACTGTGTTTTTTTAGACCTTCCGTAGTAAGTTTCATTGGATACATTGAATGTGTATTCACATGAGAAACAAAAAACCTAAGATTTCCAAGATGCTCGCTTACAAGCGGTACAGGTCCTCCAAATCCAAAATCAAGAGTTCTATCAGGAGATGTAACCCAACCCTCTTTACGATGTTCCCATTCAAAAATTCTTTTTGCTTCAACTGGTGTTAAATCATTATTAGGATTATCGTCACTTAATACCTTTTCAGAAAATGCATTCCACCCATCAAAACTTTTATATTGTCTCTGTTCATAAGAATTCCAGGCTCCATTATTTGTTCCTGTCCAACAAACATCGTCATCAAGATAAGGTCTCAACCATGCAGCATTTTCATCAAAAGGAGATCCGCCAAAATTTTTCTGTGCTGCTGGACTATATCTTATGGTAAATGATCCACTATAATGTTCTTTACCACCCTCTTTTGTAACAACATTCACTACACCTGATCTTACATTACTATACTGTGCACTTAAACCACCGGTTTGTACAGACATAGATTGCATAGCACTTAATGGCATTGCTACCATAGGTTCATTTGTTCTGGAATCACGCATGGAAATTCCATCAACAGCAAACATGACTTCAGATGAAGAACTACCACGAATTGAAAAATCCGATGAAATACCGGCTTTCATACCCAAAACAGAACCGATATCACTTACTGGAAGACTTTCAAGTTCTTCAGATGTTACAGTTTTTTGACTTCCTGCTACATCCTTTTTAATAATTTTTCGTTTTGCAAATACTTCGACAGTTTCACCTGCAATCACTTCAAGTTTCATAGAAACATCAATGATTGTTGTCAAATCAATTTCAACATGCACATCTTTTACATTATATGCAGCAAAACCTATCATCGTTGCTTTTAAAACATAGTTACCAGGAGTTACATTTAAAATCACAAAATTCCCATTTGCATCGGTAGCAGCACCAAGATAATCTCCAACACCTTGAATAACTACATTTGCTCCAATTAATGGTTCTCCTGTTGTTTCATCCGTAACAGTACCTGATACTTTACCTGCAGTTCCAGCTATTAACTGAGACATTAACAACAAACTACTTAGAAATAAAATACACAGTTTTTTCATATCTTCTCCAATTTTAGAACTATTGTATTGATATTTGTTGATACACAATATTATTAATAAAATTCTCTTTTTTTACTTCTGACCTAAATTTGACTTTTTTAATTTAGAACATCACTTTAGAATTGTCAAGACATATAAAGTTAATTTTTACAAAATATTTTCATCCAAATTTCTATTTATTATATAAGTTGTATATTATTGATTTATATATTCTTTCTCAAAACAATTTCCAGAAAATAAACAGTTTAATTGTCATTTTTTTTATAAAAAACAAACGTTAGTTTTTATAAAAAACAAACACCTTAAATACAAACTCTCAAAAATTAACAAGTTAAATACATTTAAATTTTGTCAATATCATTTATCATTATTATATATTATTATAAAAAAAATTTAATAATTATAATATTAATGATATTAAACTTGTAAAAAGCGATTTTAATACGATCTACACTCTAACATTTTGAAGTGATTAATTTAGGGGAAAACCAGGCAGAATAATTATGAAACAGAATTATAATAAATTATATAATAAGATGAAATCGTAAAAAAGAAATTTCAGTACATTGCAAATCCTGATATTTATAAGCAAGTTACTCAGAACTATTCCTATCCGCTATGCTTCACAATGTATTGCATAACACAGCAAGACTCGCAAAAGATGTAATGATTAATGTCATACTCTTTGTATCAACTTTT
>JAOZSG010000283.1 GCA_029939785.1 Fidelibacterota bacterium
ACAGAGTACAGAATCCAAAAGAAAATATCTCAGGAATTATTTCATATACTACTAAAGGATTTGCATTTGTGGCCACTGATGAAGGAGAGGAAGTTTTCATCGGGACTTATAACACTGCAAATGCGTTCCATAAAGATAAAGTACTTGTAGAAAAATTATCCAAGCAAAAAGGTAAAACTCCAGAAGGAAGAGTTGTCCAGATTCTTGAACGTTCAAAAAAAACCGTATATGGAATTTTAAAAAAACAAAAACACCATTGGGAAATACTTCCGGAAACACCCTTTGCTCCCGTAAATATTATGTTGGATGGTGAACATGAAACATTGCATGATGGTAGAATTGTCGAACTTAAAAATTTAAAATGGAGAGATCCTGATTATCTGCCAACAGCAGAAATCAAACAAGAAATTGGATCACCTTCAAATCCTGCAGATGATTTTAAAATTGTACAAAAAATGTTCAATCTACCGGAAGAATTTCCTGATATAATACAACACGAAACTCAAAACATACAATTCCCCAATATTTCAAAAGAAATAACATCCAGATATGATCTTCGTGAAGAAGAAATATTTACAATTGATCCGGACACTGCAAAAGATTTTGATGATGCTATCTCGTTGCAGAAAATTGAAAATGACCAACTACTTTTAGGAGTTCATATTGCAGATGTATCTTATTTTGTACTTCCTGGAAGTCATTTGGATCGGGAAGCATTATCACGTAGCATGAGTTCATATCTCGGCGATAATGTCATTCCAATGTTACCGGAAAAATTATCAAATGACCTTTGTAGCCTAAAACCTAATACAACCCGTCTTGCTTTTTCTATAATGATGAAAATTGATTCAGATGGTGTAGTTACTGATTATCAAATTAAAGAGTCAATAATCAGATCAAAAAAGAGATTTGCCTATTCAGATGCCCAAAAAATATTAGATGACAAAGATGGTGAGTTTTATGATACATTAAAACAGATGGATGATCTTGCAAAACTATTATTTAAAAAGCGAAGTAATGAAGGAAGTATCAATTTTGACCTTCCTGAACCAGTTTTTGAAATAGGCGAAGATGGGATTCCAAAAAACGTAACACCTTCTGAACGACTTGATACTCATAAACTAGTCGAAGAATTCATGCTTCTGGCAAATAGAACTATAGCAGAACATATTGCTCTTAAGTTGAAAAATTCTGACTTACCTTTTCTTTATAGAATTCATGAAAAACCTTCTGATATTAAAATTGAAGGATTATATGAAGTACTCAAAAACCTTGGGTTACATTTTGAAAAACCTGAGAAGTTCCGACCTTTACATTTACAACAAATATTAAATGAAATTCAAAATAAGCCTTTTACAACATTTGTTGAACAGATATCACTTCGTTCAATGTCAAAAGCAATCTATTCAATCGATGCTCTTAGCCATTTTGGTCTTGCATTTAAACATTATACACATTTTACATCACCAATAAGAAGATATCCGGATCTTATTGTCCATCGGCTATTGAAATTATATATCAAAAATATTGATAATGATGATATAAAATTTTACAGTAAAAATTTGCCCAAAGTTGCCAAATTATGTTCTGAAAACGAAATAAATATAATTAAAGCAGAAAGAGAATACATAAAAATGAAACAAATCCGTTTTATGGCAAATAAAATCGGAGAGTGGTACAAGGGTGTTATTACAGGTGTTATGGAATTTGGTTTTTTTGTTGAGATATCAGACTTTTTAATTGAAGGGCTGGTGCCTGTGAGGACATTGGAGGATGATTACTATATTTATGATCAGGTACAACATTGTTTGAAAGGTAGAAAATATAATCGTATATTCAGACTCGGAGACAGGGTCAACGTAAAAGTTCAGGAAGTATCAATACAGAATAAGAGAATAGATTTCATCTGGGGAGAATAATGGAAATAGGATTTGAAAATATTGTTTGTCCGGTTTGTAATGAATCAAGACAAATAAAATTATTAAATACATTTGATCGTTTTGATAAATCCAAACAAATGAGTTTTAAAATTGTGGAATGTGTAAAATGTAGTTTCACTTTTTTAAATCCAAGACCAAAAATTGAATATATTAGCAATTATTATCAGGTTGACGGGTATGATCCATTTCTAACCGCAGATTCAAAAAAAGGAATCCGAAATCAAGTTTATCTTCTTTTAAGAAATCTTAATCTTTATCAAAAATATTCAAAACTGACAAAAATACATTCCACTCCCGGTAAACTTTTGGATATTGGATGTGCTACCGGAGAATTTATAAAAAAAATGTCCGAAAATTCCTGGAAATGTAAAGGAGTAGAAATTTCTCAGGATGCAAGAAAATATTCAGAAGAAAAGGGTTTTGATGTTTTTTCTTCTGTTGATGAAGTACCTGAGACTGAACAATTTGACATGATTACAATGTGGCACGTATTGGAACATGTACATGATCTAAAAAAGACAATTCAAAAAATTCATAATTTATTAAAACCCGGAGGTCTTCTCATTATTGCTGTTCCAAACATTGAGAGTTCTGATTTTAAACAGTATGGTGCTCATTGGATTGCACTTGATACACCTAGACATTTATATCATTTTTCAGGTGAATCAATAAATAATTTATTAAAACAAGATAACTTTACTTTGACTGAATCCTGGACATTATTTCTTGATCAATTTTATAATCAACTCATGAGTCGCAATTTAAAATATAAAAATATCCAAGGATGGGGCAAACTCATCTTTGGAACTTTAAAAGGTCTCATACTAACATATATTTTTGACAAAAAAAATGCTTCCAGCAGAGTATATTGTTTTCAAAAAGGAGATTAAAATATGAAACAGAACATTTTTATTTTACTATTATCTATTCTTATTCTTTCCGGCTGTAGTCAACAAAAAGATAAATCAAAAGGTCCATATGATGTGATATATGTACTATCCGATGAAATAACAAAAGAAAAAGTACAAACTTCAATTGACACCTGTTTCTCAAAATATGGAATTAATACACCTTCTTTTCAACCATATTTTTATACAAAATATTATAGTATTGATAAATTCAAAGTTTTTGCCAAATATAAAAATCTCATTGTTGTAGCTGATTTGAATGAAGATGGGATAGGAACAAAAATAGCAGAATCATTACTCCCTGAATCACAATATAATCTTGCATTAACTGATAGTGTAAACATATTTTCTATTAATGATGCATTTGCAAGAGATCAAATTTTCATCCTGATTGCCGGTAAAAATTTTGAAAAAATAAATAAAACAATTTTTCAAAGAAAAAGTTGGCTGTTCTTAAAGTTTAATAAAGTCTATAATAACAGGGCAAAAAAAATCGTTTATAATAAAAGAGAGCAAAAAGGTCAAACAAGACATTTATTCGATAAATATAAATGGACATTCCGGGTACCAAAAAAGTTTATCACTTTAAAGGAACTTCCTGATAGTAATTTTGTATGGATGGGTACAGCTATGCCCTACCGCTGGATATCTGTAAACTGGGAAGATGGGCTTAATACTGAGGTAATGACGCCAAATGGCCTTATGGCTCGACGCCAGAAAATCGGTGATTACTATGATGGTATCAAAGCTGATTCAACATTGCTTGGTCACTATTTCACCAAATTTAATGAGTGGGACGCTCTCAGAATGAATGGACTCTGGTATTCAGAAACCCAAATTAAAGGTGGTCCATTTATTACTTATTCTTTTTATGATGATTACTCAGACAGGACTTTTGTAATTGATCTGTTAATATTTGAACCGTCAGAAAAAATTACTGATTTTTTTAGACAATTGGATATAACTGCAAAGACTTTTATTACACAATATTCAGATGATATCTTTAAAGATTAAAATTAATAGATTATTTTAAAAAGATTTGTTTTTTATATCGTTATGAGTGAAATTTGGTTTTAAGCCTAATACGTTATAAATTTATTGCTAAACATTGGAGATTACATGTCAAAAATTTCAATTATTATTGGAAGTAAATCTGATTTGAAAACAGTTGAATCAGCAAAAGAGTATCTAAAATTTTTTAACATTGAATATGATTTGAAAATTTTATCTGCACATAGACAACATAACGAACTTAAACAATATATTGATTCAATTGAAAATGGTCCCGTTAAGATTATTGTAGCCTGTGCAGGAATGGCTGCTCACTTACCTGGAGTTATCGCTGCAATGACACATATTCCCGTTATCGGAGTACCTTTAGATGCCTCATCATTAGGTGGTGTTGACGCATTGTATTCCATTGTTCAAATGCCTAAAGGAATCCCGGTTGCTACCATGGCAATTGGCAAAGCAGGAGTGATAAACTCTGTAGTATTTTCCGCAAAAATTTTTGCAATATCAGACAATAATATGAAGAAAAAACTATCTGATTTTCAAAAGAAAGGCAGTAAACTAACCTAACATGAAAATTTTAATTACCGGCTCAAATGGAATGCTTGGCAACAAGTGTGTATCAATTTTTTCCAAAAATAATGAAATAATTGCAACAGACATAGATGAAAATTCAATTAATCCAACACGAAATATTACATATTTTCAAATGGATATAACTGATAAAGATTCAACATACGAAATTATCAGCAAACATTCTCCGGATTACATATTAAATTGTGCTGCTTATACAGATGTAGATGGTAGTA
>JAOZSG010000284.1 GCA_029939785.1 Fidelibacterota bacterium
TTTCGTGCATAATCTGCTGTCATTTTTCCAACAGACTGACTCCCACTTATGAAAATAAAAATCCTATCTAAAAATGGTAAAACTCCAATACCTAATATAAAAGCAATTCCAACACCAATAATTAAAGTATGGACTGCAGTATTATCTGCTTCTCGTTTGTTCTTTTCCCCTATTCTTCTGGATATAGCTGAACTACCACCAATACCAATACCACCTCCTATAGCTAGTATTAACATAAAAAATGGAAAAAACAATCCAACAGCTGCCAACTCATCTGCACCTAAACCGGCTACCCAAAAACCATCTGCCAAATTATATAATGCATGAACAAACATACCAATCATCATTGGTAAGGCCATTTTAATTATTGCTTTTTTGGGATCACCTAAAAGTATTTGTACTTCTTTTTTCATTATCTATTTTTCCTCTTTATTGTCTCAGCAAAACTATCATTCTTAAAATAATTTTACAATATATCTTTCAGAAATATTTATCTGAAAAAATTGTTTGCTTTCTGTAAAATGAATATAGAAGTTATACAGATGATTTCTATGTGAATAAAAACAATGAATATTGACAAATTCGTATAAAGTGAAAAATTTAACACAAAGGATGCAGAGATAATTTATGTATTTTAAAACTATAGTCTTTGCGATCTTTGCGGTCTCTGCGTTGAAAAATACTTTTTTACGATTTCATCAATATTGATAATAAGAAAAAGGACAAATTCATGAAAAAACTTATTTTAATCTTAACTATTACTTCTATATTATTTGGTCAAACTCAAACTCCATGGGGAGGTTATTCTGTATCCACATCCGATAATCTGGATGCTATATCAATTAATCCGGCTGGATTAGGTGTTAAAAGAATTAGTCAAATTGGATTTTCTATATCAAATTTAAATTCTACTGCAAATACATATTATTATAATCTGACATCTCGTTCCAATGGAATTGCATCATCAATATATACCGATATTAATGGAAAATATCGTTATTCATTTGGATTGGGTTTTCCCATATTAAAAAATCAAATTTATGGTGGCATCCAATACATGACTGAAAAAAATCTAAGAACCGGTATTATTGTTCGACCATTCAATTTTTTATCTATTGGGTTTACATCAAACTATAGTTTTAAATATAATGAATCATCTTATAGAGTTGGATTTGCTCTCCGACCAATTAATCACAGGTTAACAATTGGTTCAGATTTTAGATTTACACCTGATAATAATACATATATTTATGAAACACCTGATGTTTTTATTGAAACCCAATTGATAGATGGGCTTTATCTTAAATCCGGATATAATCTGGACAAGGAAGATATTACAGTTTCTATTAGTGCTAACCTTGGAGGAATGGAAACATTACTATCTGGAAATTCTGAGCATGAAAATCAAAACAATCTTTCGTTTCAGTTTTACGAACAAAAACGCAAAAATATTCTAAATATCTTCAAACCTAAAAAACAAAAATATATAGAAATGAATCTTAAAGGACAGTTTATTGAAGAGCCAATTAAAAAGCCTAGTCCTTTTGATATGTCTATCAATATTCCTTTTCTAAGTCAAAATAATACAAAATATATACAGTTAAGAAAATGGATCGAATCAGTTAATCAATTATCAAATAATGAATCTATTAAAGGATTAATAATTAATCTTTCCGGAATTCAAGGTGGTTTCGCACAAATTCTGGAAGCAAGAAATGCTTTACAAAACTTTAAAAATTCAGGTAAAAAAATCATTGTTTATGCTAGATCTATTTCAAATCTTAATTATTATTTCATCAGTATGGCAGATGAAATTTATATAAATGATTTAAGTAGTGTAGATATTCGCGGATTAAATTTTGAAATTCAATTTTTCAAAGAACTTGGAGATAGTTTAGATATAATATATGAAGTTGAAAAAATCAGCCCATATAAAGGTGCAGCAGATTCCTATACAAGAACCACCATGTCAGATGCAATGAAAGAGAACTATGGTAAATTATTCACTGATATGTATAGTGAATTTGTAAAAGGAATAGCAACCGGTAAAGGTTGGACAGAAGAAGAAACAAAAAAAATAATTGATTCAGGACCTTATGAAAGTCAAGAAGCAAAAGATATAGGTCTGATAACAGATATTATGTATCCAGATGATTTTGTAAAATATAAGAAAAAATTAGCCGGTTCATTTTCAAATATAATTACATTCAATAAAATATCTAATTCATTAGTTTATATCAATGATTGGCGACCTGATAAAAATGAAGAAAAAATTGCAATTATCTATGCTGTTGGAACAATATTAAACGGAAAGTCACAAAGATCTGGCAGAGGATCATCAACTGTTATGGGAGATATAACTATTGCAAATGCAATAAAAAAAGCTCGTGAAGACAAATCAGTCAAAGCAATTATCCTTCGAGTAAATTCTGGTGGTGGATCTGCACTTGCTTCTGATTTAATTTGGAAAGAAGTCTATAATACAACAGTAAAAGACAAAAAAAACATAAAACCATTTATTGCATCTTTATCCAGCGTGGCTGCTTCAGGTGGTTATTACATTGCCTGTCAGGCAGATACAATATTAGCGTCTCCAACAACTATAACCGGATCAATTGGCGTAATTGGAGGTCGATTAAACTTCTCTCAATTTATGGAGCGTATCGGTATCCATACCGAGCGTATGGTTTGGGGAGAAAATGCTGATATGTACTCTTCATCAAAATTATGGACTACAGATGAAAGATTAAAAATAAAAAATAATATTATCAGTATTTACAAAACCTTTCTTTCAAGAGTGTCAAATGGTAGAGAAGATCTAGATTCGCTTGATGTTGACAAAGTTGGAATCGGTCAGGTTTGGTCTGGTCTGCAAGCAAAAGAATACAAATTGATTGATGAAACTGGTGGAATTATGGAAGCAATTGATATTGCTGGCAAAGCTGCAAATATAAATAAAAACAAAAGCATTAAAATTATTGAATATCCTGCTATAAAGAGAGGAATATCCATGAAAGAAATAATTAATAGTAGTACTCATAAATCAATCTCAATTGAACTATCAGGTTCTCTTAATGAAATTCAAAATAAACTGGAAAGATTACCCAGATTTGATAATGACAGAATCCAATTAATAATGATGAATGATATTATTATTAAATAAATAAATGGAATACTCTGGTTACAATTAAGAGTTACAACCAACATGTTAAAAATTTGTCTAATACAACCTCCAATTGAAGATTTTTATTCAACACAAGTGAGGAATATACCATTGGGATTGCTTTCACTGGGTTCACAATTAAAAAACCACCATGTTATATTATGTGACCTTAGATTAGGGAAACCCAAAAAAATACCATTCCCAAAAGAAATGCAAGATATACAACAGCATTATCGCAATGAGGATGCATCTCCTTTTTCACTTTACAAGTCATATTACCGTTTTGGAACAAACAAAGACGATTTACCAAAATATTTACCATCAGATTATGACATCTATATGATTTCTTCTCAATTCACTACTTATGCAAAAAATGTATTCGAAATTATTGATTATATCAAAAAACATTTATCAAACAAAATTATCATTTGTGGTGGCTCTCATGCAACATCTTCATATAAAGAGTTTATGAATAATGGGGTAAATTTTGTCATACTTGGAGAAGGTGAGTTATCTGTTAAAAGACTTGTTAAAAAAATTAATTCAAGTGACAATAATTATAATTCAATCCCAAACTTAGTTTGGAAACAAGGAAGTAAAATAATTATCAATCATCGTGAATGGTTAAATAATTTGGATGATTTAGAATATACTGATTATAATATAGAAGGAACTCCTGAATATTCATTTTATAATAGAAAACATGCAATGATATTGGCGAGTCGTGGATGTGCAAATCATTGTAGTTTTTGTTGCATTCATAATACAATGGGACAAAAATATAGAATCAGATCAGTTGATAATATTATTAATGAACTTAGTATAAAAATAAAAGAAGGTTTTCGTTCTTTTGATTTTGAAGATGATCATTTTGGTGGAAATAAAAAATGGTTCATAGAACTGTTAGATAAAATCAAATTAAATTTCAATAAAAATGATTTAATTTTTCAGGCTATGAATGGAATCACAGCAACAAATTTAGATAAATCAATTTTAATAAAGATGAAGAGTATTGGATTTTCGACTTTAAATCTCTCATTAGTTAGTACAGACAAAGAAGAGCAACAAAAACTTAATAGACCATTTAATACACAAAAACTTATTAATATTTTACATATATCTCAAAAATTAAACTTCACAAATACAGTATATCTAATACTTGGCCTACCAGGCAAGATGCCGGACAAAGACTTGGAATCAATACTTTTTTTAGCTAAGCAACCTTGCCTAATAGGTCCATCATTATTTTATCTCGTACCGGATACAAGTATTTTTAATTCATTAGAAAAAACAAATGATTTACCAAAATCTCCCATTTTATACCGCTCTTCTTATTTTCCTTATGCAAGATCCGAATATACAAGAAAAAATGCTATGACGTTATTTCGAATATGCAGAATGATTAATTTTATTAAACATCTCATTGATTTAAATATTATACCACAAGACTTCACAATTAATAATGATAAAATTCATATCAATCGAAACCTTAATGGGAAGA
>JAOZSG010000285.1 GCA_029939785.1 Fidelibacterota bacterium
TCGATTCCGGCCTTCGGCACTATTATTTAACGCAGTATTAATTACAAATCTACAATTTTTTTTATTATTTAATCTAACTTTTATTTTAATCCCCATAGTTATAATTAGCAAAATATAATGCATTTATACATATATTGATACAAAAAATAGGAATAATTCAGTATAGCAATTGGATTGTTATTGTCCATATTTGTGTTGATACAGTCAATACACTCTAATAGTAATCTATGAACATTATTTATTACTTGTGACAAGTCTATGCATGTTCTGATGCATTTGTCATTAACTGATTATGATTATTTAATACAATATAACCTTTTATTTCCTAGGTATGTATAAATCGTTGACATCTTTCATTGAGTATGTATTTTCTCACTCAGGACATAGGACATCCTGGAGGTACAATTGTATTTTAATAATAGATACCCTGTGTTTGTGAGTATTTTTGCAATCTTATTAATATAATCGGCATTTAAATAATAGAAATGAAAGCAATATGCCCTTATTTATAAAATTCTAATTTTTTATTTCAAAAATTATTTTTTGGGCTTTCCCCCATTCTTCAGTGGATTTGGGATACAAGTTGTACACATTTTCAAATTCTTCTACAGCTTTTTCAAGCATGTTCAGATTTCTATAGCAATATCCTATTCTATATTGGGCGTAAGCTTCTTTATTTCCATCACCAAGGCCAAACACTTCATTATATTTTTGCAGTGCTTCTTTGTAACGTCCCTGATGAAATAAAATTTCTCCAGTCCACCATTTTGCATTATCTGCTAATTTATGTTTAGGATTTTCATTTATAATTCTATTAAACAACTCTGATGATAGGGAATAATTTTTTAAATAATATTTATTTAAAGCCTTTTTATATATTGTTGCAATATTATCACTATGTATTTTTGATACTTTTTGAACTGGATTATAATTCAATTTCTCGGCTAAAGTTATACCAGAGACATCATATCCATAAGAAATTGCAACTCGTCTGTTTAATGCATTAAGAAGTGAATTTCCAGATTCAACAAGTAAGCTTTCTCCTCCCCAACCTTTAATTATTATTCTGGAAGAAATTTTAATTTTTTCAGATGGTTTAACCAAGTTTAATAATAAATTACCAACAGAAATACATCGTTTCTCTGAAATATCTGAATTTAGTATTTTAGACCCTGTGTTATCAGTATAACCGGTTAAAATTATTGTAACATCATCATCTGTTTTTAACGCCTTAATTATTTTACCTAACGTAATGATATAATTGGTATTAAACTCAAAACTTGGAATTTTCCATTCCCCTGAATCAAAATAGATATCATCAAAAACAATATTTGACGTTAAGGATAGATTTTGAGAATTTTTAAATTCTGAATCTTTTTTGGTAATATTTTTCTGAACTTTACTTGTTTCAACAATTTCCAGAATTACATTTTCTGTTATTGGATTACTTCCTTCATTATAAAATATTTTTGCGATTATTTTTTTGGAACCAGATCCCATAAGATCTTTTACCATTTCAGGACTATATGAAATAGAATACAGATCACTTTTTTTACTTCCTTTTTTAACAGTCTTCCAATTACCTGAATTATCCTGCCACGTAAGTGTAATATCTGCATTACCTTTTCCAATTATGATAATTTTCAAGTCTCTTCCGCTTGAAATATCATAATAATCAGATGGTATTGTTTTAAAAGTAAAATGAGGTATTTCCATTTGTGTGTCTAAATTAGACGATGATACTTCTGCCTTTTGTTGTATAATTTCTCTATGAATGGGTTTTTGAGTAGTATTAGATATTTCTTGTGAATCATCGGTTTCAAGAATTTTCAATGCAAGTGAATCGGAAATATCTGAAGATTCCGTATTAGAATCTGAAATAACATTCTTTTCTTCAAATTCTGCTATACGTGTCTCTTCAATACCATTTTTACTTCCAGTACAACTAATAAAAAAAACTATGAAATAAATAAAATACTTCTTCATTTGATCCCCCCTAAAAAAACATCCGATACAGAGAACCGTATCGGATGAAAATACATTACGTCAATTACATAAAAAAACTATTATTAACGTCTTTTTCCTGATTTTCCATCATCAGCAGGAATATCCATTTTTGTTTTTTTAAGTTCTTTAATTTTTGTATCAAGTTGTTTCATTGTTCGATTCATTTTGCGGATTAAATCTCTGTTATCCAGAATTTTCCTGTCAGCTTCTCTTTTATTAGTGGTCAACTGTTCCGAAATATCACTTATTTTTGAATCAAGTTGTGCTAATTTCGTTTCAGTGTTCATTTTAAATTCACCAAGTAACATTCCTAAAGAATCAATTTTCATATCAAACTGATCTCTGGTTCTGTCCAATTTTTTTCCATGTTTTTCTAAGGCACTTTGGAATTCCTGGATATGGTGTCCACGACCAACAAATTGTAAATTTAAATCATGAACAGCATGATCAAAACTTTCAACGTTAATGTTCTGCAAAGAATCTTGTGAATTTAATACTGTCATACGGTCATTAACTTTACCAAATTGGTAAGCGAAATAAATTGATACACCAGCAAGAATCACGATCAAAATTGTTTTAAATACTTCTTTCATCAATAGCTCCCATTATTTTAAACATTCTATAATTACTCTCTTATCAAATATAATTTTATCAACATTCATTTATTTATGGTTAGACCTAAAATACACTGTAATATATAATAAAATTATTTAAATATCGATATGAAATTTACAAATCTATATCATTTTTTCAATACTTTTCTTTAAAAAACTATTTTTCATAAAAAAACGTTACTAATTAGGTATTAATTTTATAATATAAAAATCCTATATTAAAGAATAATATTTATGGTTTGTCCACAACTACAAACAGGTGTTTTCAGACAATTATAAACAACAGTATATATCTGTCTTTCAATTAATAATTTATTACAATTAGGACAATATGTATTATCATATTCATTTGTCATGACATTACCTTCAAAAACAAAATTAAGTCCTTTATTAATCGCTATTTTTCTGGCTTTATTTAATGTTTTTTTTGGAGTTCTTGTCTTATCCAACATTTTATATGCCGGATAAAATGCAGATAAATGTAAAGGAATATCTTTACCTAAATAAGAAATAATCCAATCTACGAGATTATTTATTGTTTCTTCTGAATCATTCAAACCAGGAATAATCAAGTTGGTTAGTTCAATAAAAGTATTCTGTTTTTTTATTTCAATTATATTTTCAAGAACATTGTTCAAATTACCTGAACAGTAATTTTCATAAAAATCTTGTGAAAATCCTTTCAAATCAATATTAGCAGCATCGATATTCACATAAAGTTCTTTGATAACATCCTTATTAATATAACCATTAGTTACCATTATTGTTTTCAATCCAACTTTCTTAGCCTGCTTACAAACATCAAGAATATACTCACTATATATAGTTGGTTCATTATAAGTAAAAGCTATTGATTTACTTTCATGCTGTATTGCCATTTCAACAAGATCCTGAGGAGAAATATATTCCAATGATTTCGGGAACTTACATTCTTTAGAAATATCATGATTTTGACAAAAATCACATCCAAGATTACATCCAATAGTTCCAATAGAAAATACTTGCGAACCAGGTAAAAAATGAAATAAAGGTTTTTTTTCAATTGGATCAATATTGATAGCACAAGGATAGCCATAAACTAATGAATAAAGTGTACCATTAATATTTTTCCTGACTTTACAATATCCCGTATTATCAATATCTATTAAACAATTTCTGGGACAAAGTTCACAAAGTATTTTTTCCCCTTTATCTTTACGCCACCATTTTGCTTTATGCACTTATTTTTCCTCTTCAATATTCATTTAATACGAACATGGAAAAAAACTATGAAAAATTAATAATAATTCCAATTATTTATTAAAAAAAAAGCAGGGTCTTAAAACCCTGCTTTAAAAATTAGATACTTACTTTATTAATCTAGTTAAATAATTCTGTACGTAATTTGAGAACTGTTCCTGAAGTAATGTTCTGCAAATCAGAACCAAGAGTTGCAGAATTATCTCTTAAAATAACAATCCATGCATAATTATTATTATATTCTTTTCCAGCAATAGACCAAAGAGATTCATTGTCCTGCACAGTATATTCATAAAAATCATATTCTAAAGCATTTGCATTATTTTTTTCTTTTTTAAGTAAAAATTCATGAAAAGGAAAAATCAAATTTGGATTTGATCCAATTTTCTTTTTGTTCCATTTATAAATCATTTTCCATTTAGAATAATCACCATATTCATTTTTTGCAATTTTGGATAACCAATCATTTGGTTTAACCATATAGAAAATATCTACAGTATCATTTTCTGCTACTGCTGTAAGTGCATCTTCTAAATTTTCTTGTTTCTGTTCAACAACTACTGGTTCTTCTTTTGCAACTACAGGTTCTTGTACAGGTGGTTCTTTTACTACTGCTTCTTTTGAACATGACATTATTAGAAACACTGAAAATAATACAATTAACAATATTCTTAAACGATTCATTTTTTCTCCTTTTTTTCTTTTTTCTATTATTGTAAAATTTCTAACATTCAACTCTTAAACATTGTAAATAAAATACAAATTGTCAAGCTAAAATAGTATTATTTATATTAATTATTTAA
>JAOZSG010000286.1:0-246 GCA_029939785.1 Fidelibacterota bacterium
GGAACATCAAATAAAACAAGGAAAAGAAATGACCATCGCAACCTTAACCTCAAAAGGGCAGGTAACAATTCCCAAAAAAATCAGGGATTCTTTAAAACTAAATTCTGGTGATAAAATTGATTTTATCATTTCAAATAACATGGATGTTGTAATCAAACCTGTTCATAAAAAAGTAGATGATTTGTTTGGAAAATTACATAATCCCAACAGAAAATCTATTTCAGTTGTAGAAATGAATAATGCAAT
>JAOZSG010000286.1:256-2389 GCA_029939785.1 Fidelibacterota bacterium
ATTTCTAATGGCTGATGATAATTTGCAGTCAAAAAAAGTTTATAAAATTTTCAAAGATGCTGAAATAGAAAACAAAGAGCTATTTGTACCATTACTAGTAATGTTAGAAATAATTTGGGTTTTGGATTCTGCATATCAAATTTCAAGACAAAATATTTTGAATATAATTGGAGATTTATTATTAATGCCAATTTTGAAATTTGAGAATCAGGACGTTTTACAAAATATGATATATGCAGCAAAGGGAAATAAAGTTGATCTTTCTGATTTATTGATTGCATATTCTGTGAAAAGTAATGGTTGTAAAAACATTATGACTTTTGATAAGAAAGCCTCAAAATATAATTTTTTTAAACTTGTTAAATAATTTCTTAAGGTAGTCTCAAAAGTTCTATGAAAAAATGAAAAAACTATTAACCACGAATGGACACTAATAGACGCGAATAAAAATTGATTTTTTAAATATTAGTGTGTATTAGTGGTAAAAAAAAGGAGAAAATCATGATCAGATTAAATATGATTTTATTAACAATTTTAATACCTGTAATACTTCTGGCAGAATCCAATACAAAAAACACTCAGATAACAATCTATAATACAAATCTTGGATTGGTATATCAGACTAAAAATATGACTATGGAAAAAGGTCTTAATGACATTTCTATAGAAGGGATTTCAACAAGGGTTGACCCTACTTCTGTTCTTCTATCTTTTCCACAGAAAAAAGATAAAATTCAAATTCTTGAACAGAATTATTTATATGACTTAGTTAACTCACAAAAAATATTTCAAAAATATATAGGTGAAAAAATTATTTATCATCTGATTGATGGTTCCGGATATTCAGGTGAAATATTAAGTATTGATGGTACTAATATTATTCTAAAAAAATCTGATGGTGGAATAAGAATTACTTCTATAAAACAGATATCCGATTATAATTTTCCGGAATTACCTGAAGGATTAATCCTTAAACCAACTCTTCAATGGCAAATTAATTCTGATTTTAAAGGAAATACAGAGACTCAACTCAGTTACCTGACATCGGGTATGAGTTGGCATGCAGAATATGTACTTGTATTGGATAAAAATGAAAAAGATTTCTATCTGTCATCATGGATTTCATTGGATAATAAATCAGGAGCAACCTACAAAAATGCAAAAGTAAAATTAGTTGCAGGTGATATTCATCGAAAAAATCGACCAAGAAACGGGATAGAATATGCTCCTGCTTTTGCTAAACAAACAATGGCAGATGCAGGGAATTTTCAGGAACGTGGAATAATGGATTACCATTTATATGAATTAAACAGGCCTGTAACGCTGAAAGATCGAGAAATTAAACAGGTATCACTTTTTGATGAAACATCCTGTAAAGGCGATAAAAAATATATATTTTCTAACAGATCCTATTCAGAAGTTGAAAAATCCCTTGAAGTACAATTCTCTTTCCCAAACACACAGAATAATAATCTGGAGATTCCCCTTCCCAAAGGTGTAATCAGGGTTTTTAAGAAAGATATTGATGAAACATTGCAACTTGTAGGAGAAGATAATATTAATCATATTGCAAAAAAGGATACTGTCAAATTAACTCTTGGAAATGCCTTTGATGTAAAAGGAAAAAGGACAATTGTTAATGTTCAAAAATTCAAGAGATCTGAAGAAATAACTGTCAAAATAACACTTACTAATCGAAAAACAGAAAAAGCACCCGTTGTTGTAAAAGAAATTCATAGAGATGACTGGTATATACAAAATGCTTCTGAAAAATATTATAAAATGAGTAGTTCCTTATTGGAATTCAGAGTAGAGTTAGGACCAGATGAAGTGAAAACAATTGAGTATAAATATACAAGAAAGTGGTGATATAGTTGAACTTGTTGAATTGGTTAAAAAAGTTAAACAATCCGGTAAATCCTGTCAGAAGAAAAAAGGAATAAAGAAAAAACTATGGGAAAATCAGCGGTAAACCAAAACCTATTTGTCAAGATAAAACACATTGTGGAAGAAGGTAAACAATCAGTAGCCAAAGCAGTAAATTTTGGATTAACTGCTACCTATTGGAATATCGGCAAGAAAATAAATGAGGATATTCTAAAAAATAAACGAGCAGATTATGGAAAACAAATT
>JAOZSG010000286.1:2489-4653 GCA_029939785.1 Fidelibacterota bacterium
AACTATTACCCAAAGAGTTATTGGCAAAAAAATTACATCAGTTTTCAATTACAGCAAAAAGATTAATAGAAAACAGAGATTGATACATTAATATGAAAAATGAAGCTCATGCAAGAATAAAAATTAATAAACTCCTTGAGCAATCTGGTTGGAGATTCTTTGATAATGAAAATGGTCAGGCAAATATTCTGCTGGAAAATCATGTCAAAATTACACAACAAGAAGTTGATGCATGGGGAAATGATTATGAGGAAACCAAATCAGGTTCATTAGACTTTTTATTAGTTAATAGCAATAATAAACCAATTTGTGTACTTGAAGCAAAAAAAGAAGATCTTCATCCATTAACAGCTAAAGAACAAGCCAGGAAATATTCAATGCCAATAAACAGTTGATAGAGATCTATGAACAGAAGATAAAAGAGAGAATAGCAAAGGTCTGGGGTGAGTAAATATTTTGGAGTAAATCGACCATGTCGATTCTGCCATTGACACGGTCAATGTACTCCATAGAATTTCTAAAGAAAATCGGACAGTTGAAATTATTAAATCTTGATAGTAAAGCGAGAAACAAATTGTGTTGATACAGAAAGACTTTTTAGAAGAATAATATGAATGACAAAAAAAAAGAATTTGAAAAATATTTAAATTATTTTAATGATGAAATAACAAATTTAAAAACTTGCTATGATATATATATTTATCTTATTGAATTATCAAATAAAAATAATAAAGAAATGAATGAAGCACCGTGTTTTTTTCAATACACTATTCATTCGTTTATTACAAATCTTATTGTTTCTGTTTATCGATTATATGATCCTAATAAATCAGCGAAAACCATTGAGAAATTGTTGAATTTTATAAAAAGTAATTATAAGACAATATTTCATCCCAATAGAAAAGTAAAATTAGATGAAATTAATATGGATATTAAAAAAAATTCAGATCATGAAGATCATATAAAAATAATTAAAAAATATCGCGATAAGTATTACGCTCATAACGATAAAAAATATTTTGGTGATTTTAAAAAATTAGTTGAAAGTTATCCTTTAGATTATTCAATAATCGAAAATTTGATAAACATTACAATAGACATTTATCAAAAATATTATAAAGCTTATTATGGTGAACTTATGCCTTTGGAATATGTAAATTGTCATGATATTAAGCATATAATATACGCATTACGAAAACAAATAGAGCAAAGAGAGAATCGCAAAAGTCTGGGGAAAGTAAATATTTTGGAGTAAATCGACCATGTCAATTCTGGCATTGACGCAGTCAATGTACTCCATAGAATTGATAGCATAAATTTGGGGAAAGCAATGACAAGACAAGACTTAACAATATTTGAACATTTTAGAATACGCCGTCATTTTGATGAAGAATCTGAAAAATGGGTTCAACAAAGAATGATGGGGCAGGAGACCAGAAATAAACTAACAGATTATTGGAAAGATCATAAAATACAAGAAGGTAATGAATTTGCAATTTTAACAAATATTATTCATTCCGAATGGAGTGGATTATCTGTTAAGGAGCATGAAACAATGTTATCACTCAAGCAAATTATTTAAAACCGAAAAAAGAGATTGAATAAATAAAGTATGGGGAAATGATGGAAAATTCAAAAATTGCAATTTTTAGAAAAAAAGAAATCCGGAAAACTATCCATAATAATGAATGGTGGTTTTCGGTTATTGATGTATGCAGTGTATTAACGGATAGCATCGATGCAGGGGCGTATTGGAGAAAACTAAAACAAAGAATGAAATCAGAAGGAAATGAGATCGTGACAGTTTGTCACGGACTGAAATTAGAAGCATCTGATGGGAAAAAATATCGTACAGATTGTGCAAATACAGAGGGAATATTTCGCATTATACAATCCATTCCATCACCCAAAGCAGAACCCTTTAAGCGTTGGCTGGCAAAAGTTGGATATGAACGAGTACAGGAAATAGAAGATCCTGAACTTGCAACAAAACGAACAAGAGCAATATATAAAGCAAAAGGTTATAGTGATGATTGGATAGAAAAACGAATACGTGGAATAGCAATTCGTGAAGAATTAACAGATGAATGGGGAAAACGAGGAGTAAAAGAGCAATTAGAATATGCAATTTTAACAGCAGAAATCAGTAAAGCGACTTTTGGTG
>JAOZSG010000026.1:0-5320 GCA_029939785.1 Fidelibacterota bacterium
CTTCAATTGAACATCAGCAAATGTTCCACCTTCCACATCACTATCACAAGGAGCACCTGCTCCACCTGTAGCAACTATTCCATTTGCACGTGTAGGCTGACCGCCAGCAAGATACACTATTGGTCTGTGTCCACCACTCTCTTCATCTATTTTTTTCAGTGTTGAGTCCTGACATGCCCATACATAATATTGAGTTTCAGCAGCACCAAGTGTTGCTCCTGCATCATCATTATCCAATGTAATACCATCCCAATCATTTGCACCATTATCAACCTCGGCATTCGCCAATCCACCAACATCATCAATAATATTTGGTAAAGCAGTAGTTACAGCTTGTACAGTCGCCGGATAAACATCTCCTTTTTCGGATGATTGTTTTCCTCCACCATTATAATCAGCAGCAAATGTAATAAATGCCAGTTGATCAGCTTCATAAGTTACTGTTGTAGTACCCCAACTGGCTTCTTCATCAGCAGTAGAGGTCAAAGTATAATTCTCAGTTGCACCATCTATTACAGTATTTGGAACCAAAATAGGAAAAAACACTGTAAACTCATCAGTATTTGATACTACACCTGCACCACCAGTTGTCAAAACAATAGTTTGATTATCAGGTGCTGTAACTGTATTAGTTACGGCATTTGTACAATTGCTGGATGCACTAACTTCATCAACATAGGATCCATCATCGTCCACATCAGCAATGGTCATATTTGCAGGTAAGGTAATTGTAATGGCGTCACCGGAAACCCATGAACCGGTACCATTATCATCAATCTCAATTTTTAAACTTTGAACAAAATACTGATCTCCGTCAGATCCATTTAAATAGGAGCCTATTGGGACAGTTGATGGCTGTAAAGTTACAACAGCTCCAAATACTACTCTTGTTATTATGAATAGTATAATGCTTATTCCAACTATTTTTTTAAAAACGTTCATTTCAACCTCCTTGTGTTGATATGTTTATATATTTATAATTCGGATTATTAATTTAGGGGATGTACCCGGGCTGATTTGCGACAACCCGGATACGTGGAAAAAAATTTATTAGTAATCATCATTTTTTTATTCTTTTTTGTCAAATAGCTAAAAGTTTTAACGATTAACTTATGACAATCTGAGTGCCAACTTGATTAATAAACTATAAAATATATTAATAAAACGAAGAATATCAGCAATTTAGATAAAATACAATAAAAAACAATAAATAATAAAATTAAAGAAAATACAATAAAATCCGATAATATAAGGCAAAATAAACTAATTAAAGCGGAAAAATTTTCCTATTTTATAAACTGCTGCAATTTTATATATATTCAGAAATCCGTATTTGCCGTAAATTATATTGTTTTTATTTTGATAGAATAATCTCGTAAGGTTTTTTAGTGACTGAATGTTATTACAAATATGATAACACCGGTCTTTTATATAAAAATAATTTTAAAAGTGTGTATCTAAATAATAAAAAATTTGCTCTATATTTAGGTAAATTTAAATATAGATTACGCCATTGAATTAGGATTTAGTAATATTGAAAACCTTCGAAATAACATAGTATAGTTAATAGAATGTTCACGTATTTAGCGTGTTAATATTTTAAGTATGACTTCGTCATGCTATTAATTAATAGGCTCAATTTACAATATTCCCAATGCACCCTTACTCTCACATACTTTAGCTGACAATTCAATTGCATTTCTATGGATTAATTCAATAGGTAATTTCTTCAAATATCCATGCACAAAACCTGCGAGAAAGGAATCTCCTGCACCAACTGTATCTACTACATTGATCTTTTTTGAGTTCAACTTTGAATATTCATTTAAAGTAATAATTTCGCTTTCGATTTCACCATTTGTAATTATTAAGACTTGTAAATCTTTTTCAAGCAGAAATTTTTTGCAATCCTCAGCTTTATTCAGATTTACTTTAAAAATATTTTCAAGCAGTGATTTCTCTTCATAGTTAATCTTAAAAACATCACTAATATCAAGTAAATCATTTATCAAATTTTTATTATAATAGTTTTGCCGAATATTCAGATCACAGACCTTTAGACATTTCTTATCTAATTTATGTAAAAACTTAAAAATGGTCTGTTTTGAGTCCTCTGATCTATGAGACAAAGAACCAAAACAAATTGCATCGAATTTACCGGTAAACTCATCCATTTTTTCAGAATAATGAATATGGTCACAGGCACGATTCTCAATAATTTCATATTTTGGATTTCCAGCATTATCAACTGAAATGTTTACTTCACCGGTTTTGTAATTTGGATTAATTTGAAGAAGATCAGTATTAATTCCGATTTGGTGCAATTTTTCTAAAATCTCTTTTCCGGAGAAATCATCTCCAACTGCACTTATTACAAAAGCATTACTACCAATATATTTTGACATTATTGCAAAATTTGTGGGTGCTCCACCGAGTTCTTTTCCATCTGGAAAATTATCCCAAAGTATCTCCCCTATTGCTGCGATATTCTTCAAATTTTCTCCGATTAAAAATTATAAGTGTCTTAAAGTTGTAATGATCTATTCAAAAAAAAATATTAACCGCTGAATATATTTTTTCAGGGTTATAATTACGGACATTTTAGAGAATTTCTATCAATAATTACGGTAAATGTATAGGGGCATCAATACCCAAAGGTATCCCAAAAGCCATCCAGATAATTAATAATATTAACCATGCAATTGTCAGAAAAAATGTATATGGAAGCATAGTTGCTATTATAGTACCTATTCCTGCATTCTTATCATATTTCTGTGCGAATGCAACAATAAGAGCAAAATAGGACATCATTGGTGTAATTACATTCGTTACAGAATCACCAATTCGAAATGCTACCTGAGTAAGTGCCGGATGATAGCCAAGGATCATAAACATAGGTATAAATATGGGAGCCATTATCGCCCATTTTGCAGAAGCACTTCCCATAAACATATTTATAAATGCTGATACTATTACGAAAGCTAGAAATAGACCAATACCTGTAAACCCAACTGTTGTTAAAAGTTCTGCTCCTTTTATGGCAATTAAGACACCGATATTACTTTCCTTAAAGTAATAGACAAACTGTGCAGCAAAAAATACAAGGATGAGATAACTACTTAAATTTTTCATAGATTCTATCATGTATTTCACAACATCTTTATCATTCTTAATCGATCCTACAATGCTACCATATACTAATCCTGGAATAAAAAATACTATTAAAATAGCAGTAATTAAACCAGACATAAAAGGCGATTTTAATAGTGAATTAGTTTCAGGATCTCTTAGAATTGCATTCTCAGGAACAGTTAGAAATAAAAATAAAATAATAGTCAATAAAACGGAAATTCCAGCCCATTTTAAACCTTTTTTCTCAATTGGTTGAATTTTTTCAAAAGTTTCAAATTCACCATGATATTCTCCAAGTCTCGGTTCGACAAACTTTTCTGTTACCCATGTGCCTACAATAGTAATCATAATAGCAGAAATTACCATAAAATATATATTAATCGCAGGAGTAAGTTTCATAGCAGGATCTATTATGTTTGCAGCAGATTCCGAAAGACCTGCAAGAATAGGATCAATACTTCCAATTAGAAAATTTGCACCAAATCCGGCAGAAACACCACAGAATGCAGCAGCAAGTCCTGCAATAGGATGACGTTTAAAACCGGCAAAAACCAAAGCACCAAGCGGAATAAGAACAACATAACCTACACTGGAAGCCAAATGAGACAGAATACCTGCTGCAACAATAGTTGCTGTTACTAAACGTTTTGGTGCAGCTGTAACCATATGCTTGATTGATGCTGTAATCAATCCGGAACCTTCGGCAACTCCAATACCAATCATTGCAACTATTACAATTCCTAACGGTGGAAATTTGACAAAATTATCTGTTGCACTGGAAAACATATACCGAAAACCTTCAGGACTAAGTAAATTTACTATTGCAATTTCTTTTCCTGTTCCAGGATGAATAGCTGTTATACCAAGTTTGTTAATAATAAATGATAAAATTACTGTTCCAAGTGCACATAATGCAAACAATGTCGCAGGATGTGGTAATTTATTTCCAACTTTTTCGATCCCATCTAAAATTCGTAAACTTAACGAACGTTCATTTATCTTTTTTTTACGCTTGAATATTTTTCTTAAAAATGATTTACTCATACAATCCCCTCTTATAACTATCTATCTGTTTTAGAATATTATGGTACAAACAGTCACAATAACCGTGTGAAATTAATACTATTTATTTAGTTTGCAAAAGATTTAAATTAAACGGTGTAAAGATCTGCTTCACATTAAGTTAATAATTTGGAAATCAATAGATCAATGCTATGTATTAGAAATCATCGCACCTAAAGGTGCCATTGTTTGTTGGATTGTCAAATTTTCTACAAATAGTATCGCACCTCTGGTGCTAATTTGTTTCTAACCAATTCTGTTTTTATCTCAACTTGATGCAATGTGTTAATAGATATCTTTTTGTCTAATTTCAATAGAGTTGTTAAATATAATAAAATTTATCCAAACAGAATATAGTTTTAACTGTTATATTCCAAGTTCATTTTATCTCTTAGCCACAGAGTGGCGATCCTATTTGTAAAAATCACGATCTCTCAAAAAATTTAGCACCGTAGGTGCAGTACTATTAAATAATGACACATACACCCTACTTTAACCATGAAAAAATTTTTGACTTTCTAAGAAATGAGAGTTATAATTTTATATGAAAATTTAATTAACAATACTTTTTTATGACTATTTTTACAATAATTATTATCGCATTCGGATTAGCAATGGATGCCTTTGCAGTATCAGTTGCAAATGGTGCAATAATGAAAAAATTGCACATACCTCATGCTCTACGAATAGCCCTGGCTTTTGGATTTTTTCAGGGTATTATGCCTATTATTGGTTGGCTGGCAGGTAATAGGATACAAAACATGATTCAGGCTTTTGATCATTGGCTTGTATTTGGATTATTGTTTTTTGTTGGAATTAAAATGATATATGAGGCCTTTGCTATTCCTGATCAAGAAAAAAACTCAACCTCCATAAATACAGGAACACTCCTGCTATTATCAATTGCAACAAGTTTGGATGCACTTGCTATCGGATTAAGTTTTTCACTAATTCAGATAAGAATTATAATCCCAGCAATAATAATTGCAGTAGTTACTTTTATTCTATCCTTTTTAGGAGTTTTATTAGGTAATAAAATTGGCTCTTTTTTTACAAAAAAAATTGAAGCTTTTGGAGGTATAATATTAATATTAATAGGGTTTAAAATATTGATTGAACATTTAAT
>JAOZSG010000026.1:5420-16872 GCA_029939785.1 Fidelibacterota bacterium
AATGTAACCAATTAATTTTTTCAATATCTGATATACTAACAACTCATAAAAAAGGAGAAAAAAGATGAAAAAGTATTTAGTTGGTGGTGGAATTGGAATGGTTATCGGAATGTTATTTTTAGGACTCATTATGTATAATATGGCTCCAGGTCTGATGCTTATAGAAGATGTTAGTAAATATGATGATTTTGATAAAACTGTTGAAGTATTCGAACAATCTGTAAAAGATCATGGCTGGAAAATCCCTGCAACACATGATTTACAAAAATCTATGGCAAAATTTGGAAAAGAACCTATCAAAGCAGTAAAAGTATTTGAACTTTGTCATCCTAATCATGCTTATAAAATTCTGGCAAAAGATAACGAAAGAATTGTTTCTTCATTAATGCCTTGTAGAGTTGCTATTTATGAACGATCTGACGGAAAAGTATATATTTCCAGAATGAATTCCGGACTTATGGCAAGTATGATGGATGGTATTATTCCTGAAGTAATGGACGATGCAGCAAAAGAAAACGAAGTAATATTAAAACCAATACTTGGTATAAATTAATTCAAAAATCTATCAAAAAAAAAGCGTTGTATTAAGGAATTAATACAACGCTTTTTTTTGCTTATTACGAAAAGTAAATTAATATATTAGCCTTGCTGTGTTATGCGAAACATAGTAAGGCATAATGGTAAAAATTTCTTTTTTATGATTTTATCAAGAGCACTAATTAATTGTTATCGAATTAAAATAATAACATAAACTTATTCCAAGCCTACTCCCTGCATCATGAATACCGGCATCAATTTCACCTAAAATTGTCAGATTCTTTCTAAAATCCCATTCAGTGCCCACAAATAAATACATTGGAGCAGTAGTTTTACCTCCTGTTAACTGAACATCTAAATCAAGACCAAAATACAAATCAAAGGCATGATCTAAAGGAATTGTCATGTTGATAGTTCCATCAATCCCAAAACCACTTCCATAATGCAAACCACCCGTGGCAGAAAGATATAAATTATCCAATCCTGTTAAACTTTTTTCTATATCTACACCAAGATAAGAAGTTTGTCCAACACCAACTGTAACGCCAAAATCCATTCCGTTTTTTAATCCATAACCACCATTTGCAAATAATGACAATCCACCATCATGAAAAACAGGTCCGGCAGTAGCAGATAATTTCTGATTTTTCAATACTTGTGCTGTATTAAATACCTGTGCACTAAGCAAACATGGGAGAATTATTAAAAATACTATTAATATTAATTTTTTCATTTAAAATATTTCCTTATTTAAGCAGACTGGACTTCATAAGGCGAATGCCGAATGAAGTTCAGAATGTGATGATTTACTCACTATTTAATCAACAAAAATTTATCAACAACCATATCTTTATTTGTACTCAATTTATAAAAGTAAATTCCTGTTATCAGTCTGCGGTGATTTATCCACTATTTAATCAACAAACATTTTCCAACAAGCATATCACTGTTTGTACTCAATTTATAAAAATATATTCCTGTTGGAAATTTTTCTGCATTCCATTGAATCTTATGAAATCCCATTCCCAACTTCCGATCTATCAATGTAGAGATTTTTTGTCCTAATGAATTAAATATTTCAAATTTGACATGACTACTTTGTTCGATTACAAAAGAAAAATTCGTTGACGGATTAAAAGGATTTGGATAGGCCGGATTTAAAATAAATTCTAATGCCAATATATCATTACCATCATCAATATCAACCTGTAAAAAGGTCTGTGCACCATTATCATTTGCACTTCCAAAAGTTTGATCTAATGAACCAGTCCATGAAAAATCAGCATAACATGCTCCTGTACCAGTCAATTGTAGAGAATGCGAAGCAGACCCTGTACCATCTTCACTCACACCAATATCTATTGAAGTTTGACCATTGGCAATACCGGCCGTAGCAGTTAATGTGCCTTCATAACTTAAAAATTGTATTATATTCCCATCATAACTTAATACCATTCCATCAGGAGCACCATTCTGAATACCATTAGAAGGATAAATAAAATAATAAAAAGTATAATTTTCATCACTATCACCAACATTATATTCATTTAGAGTTATAAGATTACCATAAACGGCACCACCATTACCATTATACAAATCTATCTGAAACTTTGATAAATCATAATTCCATGGATTTTCAATTACAACTTCAATTGCTTCATCAATATCAGTACTTGCATTATCATAATGTATTTCATTGATCCAGGCGTTGATAATATCAGGATTTTCCAGAACAGTGTATATTTTTTCTTCAGAAGTTGTAGTGTTTGATTCATTATCTATTGCACTTACAGAGTAAAATATTTTTGTGCCGTCTTCCTGAGCAGGAATATCTGCCGTATAAATAATTCCAGTACTTAGCACCATATCAACGGTATTATTTAAATTTTCTGATTCTGTTCCCCAATTTAAAGTTACAGAATTAATACTACCATCATCTGTTACTTCAGCACTAACTGAAACAATATCTGTTGGTGTAGGTGCCTTCGGAATATGTGAAATATTATCAATAATTGGATATCCACCTGTTGATGATGTATCTATACTAAAATTATCAATTTCCCAGGTAGCTGCTGCTGAACTTGTGGATGAATATTTGAAACCAATATATACAGATGAATTACCAATATAAGAATTTAGATCAATACTATTAACTGATACAAAATCCCAACTATTGCCAGAAGATCGCCCATTTAATTCAAGTTCTGTCCAGGTTGCATTAGAAGGATTTTCTAATCCATCATAATCAATTGAAACAAGAATTTTTTCATTATTAAAAACTGAACTTTCATAATTAATAGCTTCTTCAAACTGCATTTCAATACCAGATAAGTCTTCAAAATTAAATCCAGGAGTTATAAGCCAGTCAATATTTTCTTCTGAAGATGATCCTGTAAAACCAGTCATTTTCATACAACCTTTTGGATTTCCATAAAGCCCTGACCATTCCCATATTTGATTTCCAGTTGTACTGTATTCTGTCCAATCATCAAAGTTTGTATCAAAACCCTGTGTATATGGAATGGGAATTCCGATTTTATCATCAATTATAAAACTATAAACCGTTGTAGTCGTACTATTTGCATCATTATCTATAGCAGAAATAGTATAATATATCATTGTACCATTTATTTGTGTTGGAATTTCACCACTATAAGTATTTCCAGTTGAAATAGTCATCGCTACATCATTATTCAAACTATCTGTCTCATTACCCCAGTTTAATGTTACAGATGCAATTTCACCATTATCAGTAACATCTGCAGAAATTATAATAGCATCAGTAGGAGTAGGATTAATTGGAGTATTTATGACATTATTAATTACCGGAGTAATAGAAGAAGGGTCAATTTCAGTGAGAGAAATATTATCAATCTGCCATGTACCGGAATTTGCACTTGTAGAAATATATTTGAAAGCAAAATGTACATTTGTGCTATTAATATCAGATGCATCAATATATCCGGAATATGTCCAATTATCAACTCCATCAATGATTGGCCATATTGCATTATCAGTAATATCTGTCCATGTTGCTATATTAGGATTACCGGCACCCGAAAAATTTTCAGAATACCATAAAGATAATGGCAGAGGACTATTGTTTTTTATACTTTGGAAAGACAAAAATTCATTCATTGTAGAAGTAAGGTCAAAACCTGGAGTAATCAGCCAATCTTCATTTACATTATTTATTCCAGTCCATCCATTCATTATTCCAGAAGAATCACCCTGCTCCCATTTTTGTGAACCAAGTACACTATAGGAATACATAATACCGATATTATCACTAAAATTTTCCTCATAAGGTAAAGTTGCTGTTTTTGGATCATGAACGATATAACTGTATTCAATTGATGTTGTAGTCTTTCCGCTTTTTTCAGCAGATATTGAATAAAAGATTTCATTCCCATCTATTTGTATAGGTATTTCGCCTGAGAATATATTTGCAGAATTTATCATTGATACAGTATTCGTAAGAATACCTGATTCATTACCCCAGTTTAATATTACTGTAGCTGTACTATCTGAAATATCAGCAGTAACTATAACAGATTGAGAAGAAAGTGGTGTTTCCGGTGTATGAGATATATTTGAAATACTTACTCCGTTTCCCCAGATTACAGCAACATATTCAGGATGATCAATAAAAGGATTGCGATTATTTTGATACCCATATATTACTTCATTGCGATTTCTTTCAAAATCATCAACAGGATCTGCATTATGCCATTCAATTAAAGTGCTGAGTTTCCCAAAATTCGATCCCGAACTCGGTATATTTTCAACAAGTTCCAAATCCGGTTCACCTGAATCACCTTCATATCGAACTTCCATATAAAACATCATTCTGGCAATATCACCCTTAACAACATCACGTGCTTCCCAGGTTCTGAGAGTTTGATCATAATTACATTCGGTTGCTTCCGGGTGTTGAATACCACCATTATCAAAATCATAATTACTCCTAGATGAATTCACAGATGGATCACAAGGTCGTAAATGATGAACATCAGTTCCGGCAGGAGGCTCAATTCCAAAATCACCATGAGATTTTGCCCATACATGCTCCCTATTCCAGTTTCCTGTAGCATTTTCTCCACCTTGTGCACCAGGGAAAACTGATCTACCGGTATATATCAAGATCACATTGTCAGGATTCGCTGTATCCTTATCTGTTTCTTTAAGAATATCCCATACATCAGTACCGGAATCAGTATAAGGAAACTCAATATGATTTTTTATAATATTGTGAAGAGCCGTTTTTAGAGTATCTCCTGTTTTTCCTATCGTATTATCATAGTATCCTTCAGGTATTTGTGCTGATAAAATATTAATAAAAATTGTGACTAATATCAATAATTTGAGTTTTTTACTATTAATGGTAAAATTTTTCATAAGACCTCATTTTTTTATCTATTCCAATATCTTTCATAAATGGTTTTTCAATTTTAAGTGGAAAATTATATATTTATTTTTTCAAATATACTTCATTTAGTGTATGTTATCAATAAGTATGTTCTTTATCGACACAAAAAAAAGCAGTCATCCAATAATGAATAACTGCTTTTCTAATTTATTCAGAAATCTATATATCCTATTGATTTTCCTTGATTTCCTTGATTACTTCTTCCTCTACATCTTTAGGTAAAGGAACATATTTACTGAATTCCATAGAAAAATTTGCACGTCCGCTTGTAATGGTTCTTAATGCTGAAGCATAACCAAACATTTCTTTCAGAGGAACTTCGCCTGATAATTTCTGTGAACCTTTTCTATGTCTTCTCATTTTACCAATTGTACCACGACGTTTATTTATATCGCCAATTACATCACCCATATAATCATCAGGACAATTTATTTCAAGTTTCATAACAGGTTCCAATAATTGTGGTCCTGCTTTTTTAATAATATTTCTTAAACCCAATCTAGTACAGGATCTAAAAGCCATTTCACTGGAATCTACTGTATGATAACTTCCATCAATTAATACATATTTTATATCAACCATTGGAAAACCTGCAATTAATCCATCCTCAGCAACTTTATAAAATTCTTTTTCGATTCCAGGTATGTACTCTCTTGGAATATTTCCACCTTTTACTTGGTTTTCAAATTGTAAACCTTTGCCTTCATTTGGTTCAATTTTAAAAACAATATGAGCAAACTGACCTTTTCCACCAGTTTGTTTCTTATATCTAAAATCCTCTTTTGCTTCTCTTGTAATTGATTCTCTGTATCCGACTTTTGGTTTTCCTACTTCAACTTTTAGTTTATGTTCTGTTCTTAATCGATCAACAACAACTTCCAAATGTAATTCTCCCATTCCGGAAATAACAGTTTCTTCGGTTTCGTCATCATAATGCACCTTAAAAGATGGGTCTTCAAGAGCCATCTTTGCAAGAGCAATAGCAAGTTTATCTCTATCTTTTGTTATAGTTGGTTTTACACTCATATCCAATACTGTTTCAGGATATTTAATATTTTCCAAAATAATCGGTTTATCCTGATCACATAAAGTATCACCGGTAGTTGTATATTTCATTCCAATCAAAGCACCAATATCACCGGCTTGCAGAGATTGTACTTCTTCCCTGTTTTTTGCATGAACTCTGAGAATTCTACCAACTCTCTCCTTTTTCCCTTTTCCAGGATTATAAACATAACTACCTGATTTTACTTCACCGGAATATACTCTGATAAATGTCTGCTGTCCAACATAAGGATCATTGGCAATTTTAAATGCTAATGCTGACATAGGTCTGGAAATCGAAGGTCTTCTGGAAATTGTGACATCTATATCTTTAGGATCACTTCCCAAAATGATACCTCTGTCAATTGGTGATGGTAAATAATCAACAATTGCATCAAGCAAAAGTCTCACACCCTTATTTTTAAAAGCGGAGCCACAAAAAACTGGTGTAACATAAAGATTCAATACTGAATTTCGAGCAGATTTCATTATATCTTCTTCTGATATTTCTAATTCATCCAAAAATTTTTCCATGAGTACTTCATCAAAATCAGCAAGTTTTTCTATTAATTCCTCACGATACATTTGTGCTTCTTCTAAAAGATCATCTGGGATATCATCAACTTTAACATCAAGTTCATGTTCATTGTTATAAAAATGTGCTTTCATAGTAACCAGATCAATAATTCCTTCAAAAGTATCTTCTGCTCCTATTGGCAGTTGAAAATGTATTGCATTCGCACCTAACATATCATTCATTAGATCTACAGTATGTTTCATATCTGCACCCTGACGATCCATTTTATTTACAAAAGCAATACGTGGAACTTTATGTTCATCCGCCTGATGCCATACAGTTTCACTTTGCGGTTCAACTCCACCAACAGCACAGAAAACCATTACAATACCATCTAAAACCCGTAAGGATCTCTCAACTTCTAATGTAAAATCAATATGTCCGGGTGTATCTATAATATTAAACTGGTTTTTCATCCAATTAACTGTAATTGCAGCAGATGAGATGGTAATCCCTCTTTCCTGCTCCTGTTCCATAAAATCCATAACAGCCTGACCATCATGAACTTCACCTATTTTATGAGTAATACCTGTAAAAAACAGGATTCTTTCAGTTGTTGTTGTTTTTCCTGCATCAATATGAGCAACAATTCCTAAGTTTCTCACTTTTTGCATTTTTGCATTTTCCATTTATTTAACTCCTAATTAATTATCAAAAAATTTAAGGACGCAAATATATAACTATTAATTAATAAAACCAATATACTTTCATATTTTTATTAACTTAGTTATTTTTAAAATTATTAATGATTTAAAGGAAAGAATAAAAGTTTCTACTATCTAAAGTATCTTAATCACCAAAATATTCACGAGTTTCATTCAGTGTTTTTCTCTTTTTTGATTTTATATACTCTTCTTCGGGATATCCCAAACTTATCAATACATCTACTTTCGTTGATTTGGATAAGTTTAATATTTTTTTCACAGATTTTTCATTGAACCAACCAATCCAGCAACTTCCAACTCCAAGTTCTTCTGCCTGTAATGTTAAATGATCACATGCAATACCAATATCAATCAAACTGTAATCAACATTTCGAAATTTTCCACCTAATAATGCAGTATATTTTGATTTTTCCCTTACAACAACAATAAGAATATTAGCCTTTTTGACAAAAGAATTTATTGCATAAACTCCATTAAAACTTTCTCTTACAAGCCTGTCTTTTTCAGCACCTTTTACAACAATAAATTTCCATGGCTGGGAATTACAAGCAGAAGGGGCAAGCCTTGCAGCCTCCATACATTTATCTAAAGTATCATTATTAATTGGTTTTAAACTATATTTTCTAGTACTTTTTCTTTTTTTAACCAGTTCAAGGAATTCCATAATAATTTTTCAATATTAAGGTTTTTGTGCTAATGAAAGCATTTTTTGCGGTATTTTTAACAAAGGTAATGTATAATCGATGCAACCTAAAGATATTGCTTCTTTGGGCATACCAAAAACAATACAACTTTGTTCATCCTGTGCGATTGTTGTTGCACCCTCACCTTTCATCATCCTCATACCTTCTGCTCCATCCTTACCCATACCTGTGAGAATAACTCCCACTGCATTCGCTCCTACGTACTTAGCCACTGATTTAAATAAAACATTTACAGAAGGTCTATGACGACCCACTAATGGACCACTCTTGATATTAATATGATATCTTGCTCCAGAACGTTTTAAGAGCATATGATAATTTCCCGGAGCAATCAATATTTTCCCGGTATGAACTGTATCATTATTTTCTGCTTCTTTTACTTCCATTTCACATAACTCATTCAATCTATCTGCAAAAGACTTTGTGAAATGTTCCGGCATGTGCTGAACTATTATAATTCCCGGAGCAGTTTTGGGTAGAGAAGGTAATATTTTTGTTAATGCCTGAGTACCACCTGTTGAGGAGCCAATGGCTATTATTTTTTCGGTGGTAGTTGTCATTGATAATTTTTTAATTGTTTCAGAAGTAGATGATGTTTTTTTTACTGCCTTAATCGTTGATACAGCTTTAATTTTATCAATTAATTCAACAGACATATCACCCACAGAATAAGCGGCACCTGGCTTGGTCATAACTTCAACCGCACCTTCATCCATAGCTTCCAGAGCAATTTTCCCACCTTTTTGGGTCAAAGATGATACAATAATAACAGGTAAAGGAAAATATTGCATAACTTTTTTTAAAAAAGTGATACCATCCATTCTAGGCATCTCAATATCAAGTGTTAATACATCAGGCTTAAGTTTTACTATTTTATCTCTAGCGATATACGGATTGGCAGCAGTTCCTACAACTTCTATTTGCGAATCTCTTGATAATTCTTTTTCAAAAATATTTCGTACAACTGCTGAATCATCAATTATTAATACTTTAATTTTCCTCATGATTATTTAATCGTCCTTACAAAATCTTAACAGTACAGGATACATATCATCAACCAAAAAAGCTACAGTTTCCGGATAATTCAAAAAATTATTTATATCATCCGTATCAATTTTATTTACCTCAGGTACAGAAAGATTAAATAATGGTTTTGTACCAGCTATTTCAGTCAAAATTCTTCCACAGACTACATTTAATACTTCTTTAAGAGAATCAATTCCAAGATTAAAAGCATCCTCATCTTCATCTGAAATTCCAAGAATATTAGCAGCAAGTTCAGAACAAAAATCATCCTGCACAACCATATAAATATTTCCACTAAATTCTCCGGAAAAAGACATTTTAACTTCATGACAGTTTTCGCTTATTAAATCGACTTCTTCTGTCTCAATTGACTCTGCAAACAAAAAAGCCAGATTTTCTAATGTTTGATCAAAAACATCTCTGGAAATTTCTTTATAATTTTCACTCATCATCTACTCCACCAATAATATCGTTAACAACATCTCGTAATGATTCCGGTGTAACAGGTTTTCTTAGATATGCCGAAACGCCTTTTTTAGTTAATTGGTCCATTCTTGCCTCACTACCTTCAGTAGAAACTACAATAACCGGAATACTCTTCATTAAGCCATCAGAGGCCATTTTTTCGATTAATTCAACACCACCCATAATTGGCATATTAATATCAGTAAAAACAATATCTATCCAATTATTAGCAATTATATCCAAAGCTTCTTTTCCATTTTCAGCCTGAAATAAGGTTTCAACAGGAATCTCAGCTATTTTTAAAGTTTTTGTAATAACTCTTCTTACAATTTCAGAATCATCTACAATTAAAATATTTAATGTCATAATATTACCTTTTTTAATTTAAAGTCAACATATCATATACTTGTTGAATTTTTGATATTAATTTATTAATTACCCGTTCATGAATTTTTGTCGTTAATCCTAATCTTTCACTAACCTTTTTTGATGGACGATAATTTAAACCATCTTGCCCTCCTCCAATTCCAGCTATCATAGTAAGAATATCAGCAATATGAACAATATCAACAACCATTCTATCTTCTTCTGTTCGATCTGGTTGATGATGCCAACGTTCAATATTTATTATCTCTTTTGGCAAATGCCATTTCTCAAGTAAAATTGCACCAACCTCAGCATGATCAATACCAAGTATTCTTCTCTCGGCTATATCAAAAGGAATTTGTTGTTCATATGCAAGCCTCATAATTGGTTTTGCATCAATTTCTATAAATGTACCTAATGCAATTTTTCCAATATCAACAAGTAAAGCAGCAGTAAATGTATAATCAGGAACACTTATGTCTAATTCCTCTGATAAAATTTCTGAAGCCAATGCAACACCTACAGAATGTTCCCATAATTTTCCTTTAGGTAAATCATAACCTTTTAAAGGTTTATTCATAACAGGTGAAACAGCAGCGGCAATTACAATATCATAAATTTTATTTGTTCCAATACGAATTAAAGCCTGATGAACAGTATTTACTTCATATTTAAAACCAAAATATGCTGAATTTGACAATCGCAAAACATTTGCAGTTAAATTCGGATCATATTCAATTAACCTTGCAAGTTCCTGAAAATCAATTTCTTTTTGGCCTAGCATTCTTTGAATTTTTGTTATAGATGCAGGAATAGCAGTAATATGGTCTAAACTTGAAATAATTTCATCTCTTGTTTTCATAATTCCACCTCTTCACCACGATATCTAACTGTTGTTATTCCGGTATCCATATATAGTCTAACCGTTCTAGACTTTGATTCACCTACATCCTGAGCTTTGATAAGAATGTCATTTTTCCATAACAATTTTCTTACCACTGTATAATTTCTTTCCCCAATTCGAAAAAGATTTTTCTTGTCTAATAATTTTGCTCCACCAGCTACTTTAGCGATAATATTTTTTTTACGTGCCCCTCTATTGTACATTTCTTGTAATTGTTGTGATAATCCTGTATCTACAAACATAAATGGATTCTTTTTTGCCTTTTCTCTATCAACTCTCGACAAAGGAAGCATACAATGAATTAATGAACCTATTTTGGTTACAGGATCATATAACGTAATCCCTACACATGATCCAAGAGAATATGTAACTAAAATATCCTTTTCATCCTCACTAATTTTCATATCTGAAATATCAACTGTCTTTATCAAATCAGCCTCCAAATTCCAATTCCAACAATACTATATTTATTTATCATTTTTTTTGCTCCATCTATTTAGCATTTTTAATGATCGATCAATAACTTTTAATAATATTTTATCATTAATAGGTTTTTTAAAATAATCATCAAATCCAACTTCCCTAATATCAGATAATTCAAATAATGATGCAAATCCTGTTAAAGCATATATTAATGCAATTGGATTATTTTCTCTTATTTTTTTACACAATTCTAATCCGGACATACCCGGCATTTTAAGATCTAAAAATATAACATTTATACGATTATTTTCT
>JAOZSG010000287.1 GCA_029939785.1 Fidelibacterota bacterium
AATGCCATTTAAATCTGTTAGACCAGTATTAAGCGTAATTGTATAGGTTTGTCCATACTGAAGATTATTAACAAAAGTAATTGTAACAACTTTTCCGGAATTATACCAGTCATCAGATATTGATATTTCATTAATGTCAGCAGGTGGATCGATCATAAAACCAGAAGAAAAAGTGTTTGGATCAATTTCTTTAGAAAACGTAAATATTATATTTGTATTTGCAGGAACTATACTTCCATTGGATGGATATATCTCCGTTACTGTAGGAGGAATAGAAGGAAGATCATCAGTAGTTTGGCTGTTTGAAACTGAAGATTCTACCCAATATCTATTAAGACAAGTAGCAGAATAATGATACTGGCCATTATAGTTTTGGTTGCCTGAAAAAGTTTCATTTACTGTAAATATATCATTCGTAAATTTAATACCTATAATATTATCTGTGTCCGGATCTATATCAGTATCTTCAGATCTGTATATGACATACCATTGATTTTCAACTTCTGTTGGAGTGACTGTTATGTCATAATTTAAATCATCATTTTTTGCAAGTGATATAGATGGACTTGACGGAGCATCACCGGAATATATTATATTATTCCGAATTTTTGTCTTTTGTGGAAAAACAGTATTGCCTGCTTCTTCCCAGTATTGATGTCCTTCCCAACTCCCATAGCTGAAAAACTGAAATCCATCAACCCATTGTACTTCGCGGGTTTTGTCTATAATGCTTTCATGTCGATACCATACATTATATTCATCTAATACATAGGAACCCGGACCTGCAGAAAACAATCTTCCTGCATTAATTCCATCTTGAATATAATATTCCCAACAACTGGTATTTGATCCTGAAAGCATAGATTTAAAACTTGTCCCTGTTGTCCAGTGATAATGCATTGGAGTCAATTGATCAATATAACCTTCATTGAACCAGAGTGCTGCATCCTGATGAACTGATCCATATGCTTGCCAGCCCGACCATTTATATTTTCCGAGGGCTGCTACTGATAATCTTACCCATGGTTTTGTTGATTGAATTGAATCGTGTAATGTTTGAACCAATTTTGTCACACTCGCTCGCCAATATTCCTCCCAGTTGCTATAACCATCTGGTACTCCATCAGAATATTTATGATTAATATCATATAAATAACGTTCTCGTGATGCTGTAGTTTGCAATTTTTGAATTTGATCTTCAGTAATCATTCCATCAAATAGTTTATGTTCTGAGATTTGTTTTCCAAGAGTTTTATTATTAACAGAAGTGGTCGTAAATTCATTCCATCGCACATAATCCAGATGTAATCCATCAATATCATAATTGTTTACTATTTCCATTGCAACATCTATTGTATAGTCTCTTGCTTCCTGTAATCCGGGAGATACACATCGATGAGCCGGCATAGAATTGTTGTATCCATCACGGCAAATCCATTCCGGATGTTTTGCCGCAACAGTACCATCAGCAGTACTTGATGTCTGAAAAGTATTAAACCAGGCATGAACTTCCATTCCACGTTTATGAGCTTCTTTTACTACAAAAGTCAGTGGATCGAAACCAGGATTTTGATATCCTGCATAGTATCCCCATGGTTCATAAGAAGAGTTATAATAGGCTGTTCCACTCTGTCGAACCTGGAAAAGTACAGCATTCATATTTGCTTTTTGATGATTATCTAATATTGTTTTAATCTTGGTTGAGTCACAATCATGTTCCCATGTAATAACCCAGGTTGAACGGAATTCTTCATTATCAATTTGAGAAAATCCTATGGTAAACATTGATAGTATTAAACAGATGAAAAATAGTTTTTTTAAAAATTGCATAAATTTTCTCCTGAAACATTGGTTATATATTTTTTAGGATAATTAACAATCATGTGATGCTCGAAAAAAGATAAACAATGGAAAGATTCAAAACAAGAGAAAATTATTACTAATCATTATATAATTTAATTTGGTAATGAAGATAGAAAATAATATATTAAAAATTATTTTAAATACTATTAATTAAAAGAGGATATACATATAAATGAGAAAATATTTTGTTGTTTTTATTCTATTAATCCTTTCTGCAAATGTTTTTGGGAGAAATAATATTACTATTGATGATTCACATGCCAAATATTCAGGATTTTCTTTGACACAGGTTGTGAATGGATCTGGATTTGGTGGATACTTTGAAAAATTTGTTGGCAAAACTTCAAGAATTGGAATTGAAGCCATTTTTATTATGAATAAAGGTGAAAATGACTACCCTGTTTATAATTACTATTTAGGTCAATTTGTTGAGAGAAATGATAAAAAAAGATTAAACTTTTTAAAATTGACAGGATATTATAAAAAAATGCTTTTTACTAATCAAATTGCAAATAATTTTCGTCCTTTTCTTTCTGCCGGAGCTGGGCCTGTAATTGCCTTTGATCCTCCAAATATTCCTGATTTTGTTGAAAGATTTAAAAATATTAAAGTTTATTATACATATAG
This sequence comes from Fidelibacterota bacterium, assembly GCA_029939785.1. Classification (GTDB taxonomy): domain Bacteria; phylum Fidelibacterota; class UBA2242; order UBA2242; family JAFGTP01; genus JAOZSG01. The sequence goes on from JAOZSG010000287.1 coordinate 2,491, forward strand.
AGGCACATTTGGTTGTGGTGTTGATTTTTTATATGGTCCTCAAACAGCAATATCATTTTATGCAGGATATGAATATATAAAATTTGCTAATAATATGGATCCTGATGAAAGGAAATATTATGATGAGAATGGATATGATTCTTACAGACAAAAATATTGGGATTCAGGAAAAAAGAATTTTAGTGGTATGGTTGTAGGGATTAATATTGGTAAAAAGTTTTGATAAAATATGCATGATTATCAGTTTTATGTTTCGAGGGAAAATTTCCAAAAAAAATTTGTATATCTGAAAGATAATGAATTTCGACATTGTTGTAGAGTCCTACGAAAAAATGAGGGAGATATAATTAATGTTTTTGATGGTACAGGAAATGTGTATCAGGTTAAAATTATCGAGTTAAATAAAGATAGTGCAAAATGTGAGATTGAAAAACAAATTGAATATGATATATCTGAAAATCCGGAAATTATACTTGGCGTAGGCTTGGTTAAAACAAAAGCATTAGATATTTTAATAACTCAGGCTGTTAGTCTTGGAATTAGGGAATTTTATCCAATTCAATCTGAGCATTCAATAAAACAAAACTTTAATAAAGAAAGATATTTGAAAAAATCATTAGAATCTGTAAAACAGAGTGGAGGAATAATTATACCAGAAATTCATGATCCGGTTAACTTTGAGACATGGATTGAAAAAACTAATGATATAGAAATGAAAATTATTGCTTTACAGGAAGATTCAAAAGCTATTTCTCAAGTTATTTCTTTTAATGAGAAAATAAAAAAAACTGCTGTTGTTATAGGACCAGAAGGAGGATTTAGTAATAATGAAATTAATTCGGCAAAACAATCCGGTTTTATTCCCATTAATATTTTTGAATATAGATTACGAACAGAACTTGCTGTTACATCGGTAATAGCTAGTATTTATGCCTTACAAAGGAGGTGATATATGCATAGTGATTGTATTTTTTGTAAAATTGCAACAAATGAATTTGATACAGAGTTTCTGTATGAATCCGATGAGATTGTTGCTTTTCGGGATTTAAATCCTAAAGCACCTGTACATGTTTTAATAATTCCCAAAAGACATATAGAAAAAATTAGTGATACTAATGAAAGTGATGCATTATTATTGGGTAAAATGATAAATGCAGCAAACATAATTGCTGAAAAGGAAAACATTAATGATAGCGGTTTTCGTCTTGTTTTTAATTGTGGCAAAGACGGTGGACAAGAAGTGTATCATATACATTTACATCTCTTAGGAGGAAGAAGTTTGACGTGGCCTCCCGGTTAGTCATAGACTTATTTAATTAATGTATATTTCAAAATTAAAATTATACGGTTTTAAATCTTTTTTAAAAAAATCAGAGATTATTTTTGGAAAAGGTGTTACGTGTATTGTTGGACCCAATGGATGTGGAAAAACAAACATAGTTGATGCGTTGAGATGGGTAATTGGTGAACAGAAATCCAGAGTTCTCAGGGCTGATAGAAATACCGATGTGATTTTTAATGGGACAGCAACGCGGAAACAATTAAACCTTGCAGAAGTGTCATTAACAATTCATAATGTTTCAGGAAATGTTCCTACAGAATATTCAGATATCGAGATTATCAGAAGGGTGTATCGAAATAGTGACAGTGAATATTTTATTAATAAAAATTTGTGTCGTTTAAAAGATATTACAAATCTTTTCATTGATACCGGAATGGGAGCAAATGCTTATTCAATTATTGAATTAAAAATGATTGATGATATTTTAAATGAAAATCCTCAGGAGAGGAAAAAACTATTTGAAGAGGCAGCCGGTGTTAATAAATATCGTATTCAACGGCGAACAGCATTACGAAAATTGGAAGCAACAGTAGATGATATGACCAGAGTATCTGATATTATTGGAGAAGTTGAAGTAAAAGTAAAAAATCTAAAAAGACAATTACGTAAATATGATAGTTATACAAAAGTAACTACACAATTAATTGATTCATCTGTTTTACTTGCTACATGTAAAGTAAATAAAATTAAAATTGAAAGTGATCCTGTTTTATTTGAATTAGAGAAGGATAAAAAAAGATATGCTACAATTTCCGAAATTTTAAAAGTAAAAGAAAATGAAGCAGAAAATAAACAAAAACTATTTGATGTAT
>JAOZSG010000288.1 GCA_029939785.1 Fidelibacterota bacterium
ACATCAAGTCCCTGAAATTCCCATGATCTTGGATCACGAGTTTCAGAATCATTAGCAGATGTGATTGTATAGGATTTAACCAATGAAAGATTTGGTGTGTAAACATCAATCCATGACACTTCTGCACCTACAAGATATTTTGTAAAAACATCATTATCAAATAAGTACACAAGTTTTTCGCCATCAGGAGAACCATCACCAGGCCATGATTCTGCATCATTTGAACCAACGAATTCCATACCAGCGATATTTGTGACATCACCAATAGGTCCATCAGGTGTAATGACTTCAACAGTGTCAGATAGTTGACCGAAGAGTGCAAATTCAGAAATCTGCATCAAGTCCTGTGGATCATCATTGATTGCTGTTATATGAAGACGATATGAGCTATACCAGTTGTTGTTTTCAAATTCCCATGTTTTAGGAGTAAAAAAATCAGACCAACTTGGATTATCAGTTACAGAATGAATTGTTACCCAATCATTTGCTTCTGTGTCCCATGCTTGTAAATCCCATGCTTTTGGATCACGAGTTTCAGAATCATTAGCAGATGTGATTGTATAGGATTTTATATTGGATAATTGATTTGTGTAAACATCAATCCATGAATCAACTGCACGTACAAGATATTTTGTATTTACATCGTTGTCAAATAGATACTCTAGTTTTTCGCCGTCTGGAGATCCCTGACCAGCACTACCACCTTCCCAAGGGAATTCATCATTTGAACCTCTAAAATAGAAAGATTCAAGATCTGTGATGTCTGGTGGAGGTCCTGTAGCAGAAACAACAGTATTTTCACCAACAAGTTCAACAACTACATCACCGGCACCGCCGTAGGCAGTTATTTTACCAGCTTCTACGTATGCATTAATATCAGCAACTTTGTCACCAATAATATTAACAACACCTTCTGAGATATCCATAAATGCACTATCACCTCTCAGTGAGTTTGTGCCATGAAGTTCATTAAGATTTAGAGTTCCTCTATTTACATAAACAGAACCATTTCCGCCTAAACCTTCAAAGTTTACACCGAACATATTATTTACATTAATTGTACCACCATCAAGGATAACAGTACCATTGGCACCAGAGTTAAATCCAACCCACATGTGTTGACCAAAGTTAACTTCTGCACCTTGTTCTACTATCAATGTTGCAGAGTTATTCCAGCCAATTCCTGACCAAATGTCTCCACTTATTGTTAAAGCAGCACCATCAACTAATCTAAGAGTTTCACCAACTCCATTGTCACCCATTACGAGTTGTTTGATATAGCCTTCAATGTCCATAACACATTCTTGTGCGCCTTCAACATTGAATACTACTTTATTACTATCTGGAACAACATGATCTGTCCAGTTAAGTGCTTCTGTCCATAAACCTGTACTATTTGGATTTCCAGCTGGATTCCATACAGTAGTTGCAGCATTTGGAATTGGATTAGAAGTTACAGATGTTACATTTGTTGTACTATCAAAAACAATAACGACTTCACCACCACCGCCATAACCCATAATTTTTGCAGAGTCGACATATGCCTGTACTGCATCTACCTGGTCACCAGTAAAATTGATGATACCATCTTCTATATTTATTACAGAACCATCACCAATTGATTGTTCTGCATTTAATTCTGCACAATTTAGTTCACCACTATTGAGATAAATGGCACCTGTACCACCTGACCAACCAATACCGATCATTTTTGATACATTAAGAGTACCACCATCAATAATAACTTCACCATCTGCTGCTCCGGCTTGTCCGATCCAGAGGTGATGACCGAAAGTTACTTCAGCACCTTCTTCAACTATTAAAGTGGCTTCATTTGTCCAACCAACTGCAGACCAATTGTCATCACTAATATTCAATTTTGCACCTTCAGTTAAGCGAAGTACACCACCGGGAGCACTTTCACCCATTACAAGTCTTGATATATTACTTTCAATATCTAACTTACATTCGATTGCACCAGGAGTTTTGAAATTTACTCTGTTGCTGTCAGGTACATTTCCATCTGACCAGTTATTAGCTTCTGTCCATAAACCAGTACTTGTTGGATTACTTGCAGGATCCCATTGTGTAATAGGTTGACGTTCTGGTTCATTTGCAGTTACTGTAGTAAGATTTGCTGTTGAATCAAAACTTACAGAAATCATTCCTTTGCCACCATAACTAGTAATTTTTGAAGCAGCATAAAAACCAGAAACAACACCAGTTTGATCACCGGTAAAATTAAGTGTACCTTCTGTAATATCAATTACAGAACCATCACCAATTGATTGATCAGGATTTATTTGAGCACAGTTTAGTACACCACTATTAATTTTAATAGTTCCAATACCACCACTCCAACCAAGACCAGTTTGTTTAAGAACATTAACAGTACCACCATCTAAAATAATAGTTCCTTCACTACCAGGATTAAATCCAATCCATAAATGATGACCGAATGTAATTTCAGCACCCTCTTCAACAATCACTGTAGCAGTACTGGTCCAACCTACTGATGACCAATCAGCATCACTGATATTTAAGTTAGCACCACTTTTTAAACGAAGTGTTCCACCAGGGCCATTATCACCGGCAACTAGTCTGGATATATTACTTTCAACATCCAATACACATTCGAGTGCATCTTCAACATTAAATACTACTTTATTGTTTAATGGAACATTTTTATCTGTCCAGTTAAGTGCTTCTGTCCATAGACCTGTACTATTTTCATTTGCTGCAGGATTCCATACAGTTTTTGCTCCAGCTTCCTGAGGTAGAGCTGTTGCGGTTGTCAAGCCTGTTGTTGAATCATAAACAACTGAAACAACTCCACTTCCGCCATATCCAAGAATTCTTGATGAATCAATATATGTCTGAACCAATGCTGTTTTATCGTCACCGCCAAAAGTTACAGTTCCTCCGGCAATATCTATATAAGAGTCAGGTTTGATAGAAGCATCATTACCATCACCAGCAGAAATTGGATTAAATTGAGAACAATGAAATGTACCGGAATTTACAAGGACTTTAGCCTTGCCACCTCTCCAACCGAGACCTGTCATTGCAGTAACATTAACATTACCACCATTTATAATAATAGTTCCATCACCACCATCTTTCATACCTAGCCAGGCATGTTGGCCAAATGTGAAAGTTCCACCAGTATTTACAATTAATGTAGCTGGCTTATTAAAACCAACAGCTGCCCATACAGGACCAGTTGTAAGACTACCACCATTTTCAATGATAAGTTTTCCACCATCATTACCATCACCTTGTACAAGTTGATTGATATTAGTGGCAAAATCTAGTTTACAGTCTGCTGCGCCTTCAACATTAAAGACTACCTTGTCAGTTTCTAATGGCAAACCAGTTGTCCAGTTTTCTCCTTCACTCCATAAGCCTGTGCTATTGGCATTTGCTGCCGGATTCCACACATTTGCAGCTAATAATGGAAGTGAAAAAGCAAGACTCAATAAAATAGTTACTAAAAACAATTTCTTCATTTTGTTACTCCTTCGTTTTCATTTTTTTACTCATTGTCTTAATTCTTACCCTCATTGTTTAAATGTTTGCTCTCCTTTCAATTAGAAATAAAATTTATACATTAAATAAAAATATTTTATTTGTTGAGTATGGTAATATTGTTTTAAGAATTGTAAAAATAATTCTATTTGATAAATATTGGTAGTTCCAGAAAATCTTGTGTGTTTCTATATTTATTTTCCGGTTCCGGTTAATTGTTTTTGACATAAAATAACCTAGAAATTTAAAGGCATTAATTAGCAATATAAGAAAAGTCTTTTCTGTTAAGCTATTTTGCATATTGAATCCTATATGCTTTTGTTATTTTTTTTATCAAATAGATGTAATATTATTTTCATTCGTTGCAAAATGATTGTATAGTATCAATACCGGAATAAATAAATTGTATAGTAACTTATTGGTTTTTGAGAATATTTCAAAACATTTTTTTGAGATGTGATAATTTTTCTGCTAGTTAACAAAAAAATACTACAACCTCGTCGTTAATAGTTAGGTATTTTATATATTTTTCTAATTGGGGATAGATTTCAAAGGACTAAATTGATGTAAATATATTTTTCATTGTTAATCGATTAATGTTAATTGTAAATATTCAATTAATTTGAAAAGAGATTTCACTTTGTCCTGTTATATTCTAAAGATAGTATTTATGGAAATATTTCAAAAAATAGTGTTTTGATTGTATAGAAATATACAAAAACTATATTTTATTGTGCAGTTTGTATTAATATTTACATTGATGATTATTTAATTATTTTTCAAAATAAGAGCCACCATTGTCATCAGGAAAAACTAAGACTGGATCAACTCTATGGTGGGTGGATCCCATTTTTGGATTATTAATTCTTTTTATCATTAATTCAGCAGCCTTTTCACCAACTTTATCATTGAATTGTTCAACAGATGGAAAATCACGAGGTTCATAACAATTATTATAGCCGAAAATTTTAAAGTTGTCAGTTAGTTCTTTTTTGTTTTCGCTAAGTTTCTTTTTGAGGTCTGCTACAATGAGGTCATCAAAAAAACATAATCCAA
>JAOZSG010000289.1 GCA_029939785.1 Fidelibacterota bacterium
CCAGGCCCCGGCTCCAGGCGAGATCCGTACCCTACTCGGAGGCCGACCAGAAGAAAGCGCGGTAACCTATATAGTAGAAGGTACCATTGCTGCCACGTTCACCCGCAGGCAACGCAACAAAACCACTTTCATTAGTAGCTTCAGTATTAGAGCTTTGCCAGTGACTAAAACCTCTTTCTTTCATCTTTCCACCGGCAACATTACCACCACCAAGGTAATCTGCTAAAATTGTCCATTCTGCATCTGTTGGCACATGCCAGCCTTCTGGGGCCAAATCTGACCACATCACTGCATACCAATTATATAGATATCCATAAGTATCTGACTCATCATTTGTATCATTATTATATGCACAAAATGCTCCAGACGTTAATCCTGCCCAAATTGAGTTAATGGAAACATTTGGAATATCAATACCATTACGGTATTTAGTTACTTTAAGGTTGTCTGCCATCCACCATTGATTACCAATTTTTACGGTATTATAAGTATTGCCCTCTATATCTGTAACAGTTCCAGTAGTTGAAGCATCGAATGTTAATTCACTTATTCCTCCTACAGATATATAAGATGTAGGACCATTTTTTTTTGTTATTACTAAATCTTTTGTCTGTGCAAAACCAACTTGCGTAAGCATCATAAAAATAATAAACATTTGTATTTTGAGTATTCTATTTAACATATCTTTTCTCCTTTATTTCACTAATAACATTTTAATTAATTTTGTAAAATTTCCTGATGTGAGTTTGCAAAAGTAAACTCCACTTGAGAGTTGACTTCCGTTGAAACTCACTTCATATGTTCCAGGTGTTTGGTTTTCATTTAACAGAACTTCAACCTCATGCCCAAGCATGTCATAGATTTTTATAGCAGTGAGATTTATTTCTACTATTTCATAGGATATTGTTGTAACAGGATTAAATGGATTTGGGTAATTTTCATGAAGTGTAAATTCCATGACAACCTCAGATTTTGTAATAGAACTTGGTTTTGAAAAATTAGATGTGATCGTATCATTTTCTGTAAAAATAAGATTTATTGAATCTTCAGTACTTGTTGATATTCCAGACCAGCCAACAAACTGATATCCTTCATTTGCACTTGCTACAAATCTTGTTGGAATATTATCAAATAATCTGACAGTAGTAACCGGATTTATTAATTCTACACCATTTATTTCCACACTACCTTTTTGAAAATTATTTATTATAGTAATGGTTGAAGCACTATTTATATTAAATTTGTTTTGCAAATGACTTCTGGCAGACCTTGGTCTTAATATTGCAAAATTTTTCATAATATCAATATGTTCCCACCAATTTTTCGAACTATAATTTGTTGATTTTGACCATCTTGTAACATGCCTTGGAATCTCATCTATTATCAAAGATTCCAGGCTATCAATCAGACCTGTAACTCTATCTATACTAAAAGTAGTCCCGATATGCATACAATAACGTTGTATAAATTCATTTTTGAAATCATCATTTTTCAACAAGTTACGAAACAAGAAAGTTGACCAACTCGGATTTGCATAATAAGATATTCCCGAGCCAGTCACATTTGCTAATGTATTGGATGAATATTGTCCATAGCCATGTGCCCCGAATCCCAAATCAAGGTCAAACAGAATCCATCTCCATTTTCCATTTGGAGTTTGTGGTCGCCAAAATTTGATATTTCCTCCGGGCCAATCAATATTTGCAAAATAAATTTCGGCGATTTGATAATTTATATACTCATCAATTTCCATTTGAGTTTTAACATATTCATAATTTTCTTTGGTCGCGAGATCATTATTTTCAATAAAATTTATCATATTCTCATAATGAGTTGCTGATCCTTGAGTCACTGAAGCATTACTTTTTAATATATCTATAGCATCTGGATCGATATCATGATTTTCTGCAATATAATGCTCATTATGTTTTTCACGAAGTCCATGAATACCCCAATATTCTCCATTAATAAACATGATAATCGGACGATAACCTTGCCAATCAATATCCATCCGGTTTTTTACAATATTTTGCATCAAACCATCTCGGATCAATGCCCGATACCAATCCTGACCACCATTACGTATATTAATATTGTTATATTTCTCAAGAGATTTATCCGGAAAAATCTGATATTCTATTTCTTTATCTCCGTATTCACTTCTTGTGTAAACAGCCAATGTTTTTTGATCATATAATCTTGTACATGCACCACCTATTTTAATTCCACAATCAATCTTAAAGCCCGGAGTTTTGTCAGGTTCAAAAAATTCAATTGTTGCCGGTCGCTCCCAATCCTGGTTCCAGTTTTTTGGTGTACTGCTACAATATCCAGGAATACCATTTGTACCTTCAACATAAATTCCTATTTCATCGTCCCACAAATTTTCAGGAGTTGTTGAAAGAGAAATAACTGCAAGAGATGTGTTTTCATTAATAAAATATGTATTAGTAATTGTCTTGCTTGGTAAAATTCCATTATCTATTGTTTTCGCTCGAATAACCATAGTTCTATCAATTAAAATAGGAGTGCTGTATTTTTCTGACATCAAAGAAGGTTCAGAACCATCTGTTGAATAATAAATTAATGAGGTTTGAGTTTCTGTTGAAAGTTCCAAATTAAAGATTGTTTCATAAAATCCTCCTATCTTAGAAAACAATGGAGATTCTGACACATTTCCCAGACCTGGTGACGTATTACTTAATCCCGGAGTAGGTTCTTCAAACATAAACCAATTCTCACTTCCATCAGGTTGTCTTCCCCAGGATATATCAGTTGGAATCTCTTTTTCATCAACATGATCTAATAATATTCCATTAGAATTACTAAGTGACAAATATTCACCACTTGATTTAATTTTAAAATTTGTGTGGAGAAATTGTCCTTGAAGTCCAAGAATTTCGGCTGAACCTTTTGGATTATCAGGCGTCTTCAACATTCCAAATGTTAGAAAAGGAATTAATGATAAATCAGATGAGGTTTCATTTCTATTGTGAACCTGAACAGCCAGAACATTTTCACCTTCTTGAATAATAGATTCAACATTGTACATTTCAGGTTTACCACCATGGATGATCTCTGATTCCCGTGTAGAACTTGCACCTTGGTTATATAATGGTTGAATTCCAGGTGTTCCTATATTTGCCCTTGCTATTTCATTTCCATTGATATATGCGACAAAACCATCATCATAATCAACATGAAAAAGCACTTGCAAAATATCATTCAAATCTTCAACAAAAAATGTTTTTCTGATATATAATGAAATTGTCTTTTCCACTACCGTACTATCATCATTATCACCATATCCAAAACCACTATTTCCAATTGACCAACCAGAGTCATCGAATTCTACAGTATTCCAGTTTGAAGGTATATCGGCATTACCCAATTGATATCTCCACTCGTCTCCCCAATCAATAATTGTCTCCCAGTGAGAAATAATCTGTTTTTGATCTTTACCGGAAGCAAAAATCAACATATAATCTTTTGGATTTATATTAATATCAGGAAAAATCCATTTCATTGGTTCATCATCTTTATCAGACAAACCAAATCCTTTTAAATTAATTGCAAGGGAATCATTATTATACAATTCAAGCCAGTCTGGATACTCACCATCACTATCGCTGATTGTATTCGAGTTGGAGGACATTATTTCATTAATTGTAATTTGCGGAAAAGCAATTCCATAAAGTAATAGTATTAATATAGTTATTTTGATTATATTAATTTTCATGATTTATCTTTCTTAACCACGGACGCTGAGATTTTTTTTATTTTTGATTATTTCCTCTGCGTCTTTTGCGATCTCTGCAGTTTATATATTTTCAACCTTCATTCATTTGTCTTATCACAAGTTTATTTATGAATAATATATATATCAAGAACAAACAATTTATTTTTCAGATAGTTGCATTATATTTTAGTGGTATTTTTTTTAAAAAAATGACAATTGAACAACAAATGACGACGAAGTCAGATGACTATGAATGACAAATAGGACAATTTATTTTACGATTATGTCAGTGTAACTAATTGTTCTAAAACTCGGGTTGGGAGATCTAAGATTAATAGTATTATGACAACAAAAGAGCCCACGTAAACGCAGGCTCTTCCATTTATACAGATAAGAGTTTTTACTCTACAAATATTCAGATAAAGCCTGATGTATCATTTCCAGGGTCTGATCTTCTTTGAATCCTAATTGCTGCATTGCTCCCGATGGACAAATAGCAGCACAATTTCCACATCCTTTACATAGAGCAGTATTGACTTCACAAATTTCTTTCCCATTTTTGAAAATCAATCCCGGTGCACCATAAGGACAAACCGGAACACACATTCCACAACCAGCACAAATATCTGCATCAGCACATGAAATATTTGCTTCGGAAATATATTCGTCGGAACAAATTATCGCACAGGCTCTTTCAGCAGCAGCTTTTGCCTGAGAAATAGTTTCTGCCATCATTTTTGGTGAATGTGCCAGACCGGCAAGGAATATACCCTCGGCAGAAAAATCAACAGGACGGAGTTTTACATGTGCTTCCATGAAAAATTTGTCTT
>JAOZSG010000027.1:0-5521 GCA_029939785.1 Fidelibacterota bacterium
AATCAAGCACATCTTGAGAATAATTTTGAAAGATAAACTTATCCGTTTCAGGATTCCACTCATCAATATCAAGACCATTAATAATACCGACAATCCTATCCTTTCGGTTCATTACTACATCTTTCATCCCGGCACTCAGGACTTCATTATAATTTATTTCTCCTGCATGTCCTGGACTTACTGTCAGCAATTTATCTGACAAAACAATTCCACCTTTTAGAGGATTGATATCACCAAAATATTCCATTGGTTCACCTGCATAAAATAAATTATCAGGAAGTTCAAATAGTTCCTTTTTCTCCATTGAACATTTACCCTGATATGCAACATTATGAAGAGTAAGGATGGTTTTCGTATTTTTAAAAAATTCATGATCTTTAAAAACAGTTTTTAAATAAACTGGAATCATTGCGGTTTGATTATCATGACAATGTATTATATCTGATTTAAAATTATTCCTTATTAAAAATTCAATAGTGGCTTTTTGAAATAATAAAAAACGTTCGACATTATCACTATAGGGATTATTTAAATCATCGACATAAACATTCCTGCTTTGAAAAAGAGCCTCAGTTCCAATAAAATATATATCTGGACAAGTCTTCTTATTTTCACATTTATAAACATTAATATCATATACATTATTTCCAATATTCACGTCAAAAGAATCATCAAGTTTTATTAATTTATTACCTGTTTTAAATACACTTTTATATGCTGGTGTAATAATTTTTAATTTCAAACCCTTTTTTACAAAAACAGGAGGAAGTGCACCTAACACATCACCCATACCTCCAACTTTTGAAAAAGGATTGACTTCTGCTGATACTAATGTCAAATTCATAATATCCACTCTTAATTTTTTTTGATAATCAATAATTTTATAATTACACTGTTCATTTTATTTCTCTGAAAAATTTATCCTGATTTTTAAATTTGTCTCTTCTCCGGGATTTAGATTTAGTTGGTATAAAGGCATAATAACTGAACTCTGATATACTTTTTCAAATCCGGATTCTGAAAGACTTACAGTCTCAATTGGAAATCTCCAAAATTCTGTTAATTCATTAGATTTAATTTCAACCTTAAACCCATCAAAATCACTTGCAACTCCGAGAGAACAAATATTTTTTTCGATTTCCTTTGATATTAAAGCAGGCATTTTAATTATTTTATCCCTGGAAAAATAATATCTATCAGGTGTATTACCACCCAACATTGAAAAATTAAATTCAGGACCAAACCTAAATGAATTTTTGACATCACCTGTATTTTTTAATAAATAATTTATCTCTATATGATCTTTTCTAAAACAGATTTCTTTTTTGACAAAAAACTTCTGCCAATTAACCCAACCATCTCGTTTTAAGACTACTTTTTTAGATTTTCTGTTATACTCAACATCATATTCTCCATCAAGAAAATCACTATCTTCATAATATTCCGTCTTCTGAAACTGTTCAAGTGTAACAGTTTCTTTAATAAAATGATCTGTAAGCATTTTTCTTGGATGAAAATCATAATTTAAATACTCTTCAAGACCTTCTTCTTTTGCCATTACTAAATCATGTATACTTCCGGAATCATCTTTTTCTTTACCGGCAAGTTGAACTTTTTTATGATAAGATTCTTTGTATCTTTTTAAAGTATTAAGCAAATTGAATTTTTTATTCCGGAGTACTAATTCTTCTATAATTCCACCTTTAAAAGGTGATATTACAGCCTGTATATCATAATTAGTAACCATAATTTCATCATGCCCATCGAGATCCAAATCATATATTTCCAATGCAAAATGTTTTTTACCTTCTAACTCATCCATCAATTTTTCACACATTATAAGTTCCTGATAAACCGCATGTCTGAGGTGAGGTAAATACAATCCGCCAAATATTCCATGCCAATATGTACAATTACATGAACTTTTCCACATATGGTATTTGGCTTCGTCATATATTTTTTTTGTTTTTGTCGTCAGTTTAGTCTCGTTAAAAACATCTACTCTATTTGAAAGATGTTGCATTCTTTTCTGCATCCAATTTGATTCATCATATATATATAAGAAATTTCTCCACATTCCACCCTTAAAAAACGGCTTCACTTCGTCAAAAATTCCTTCATCTTCAAATTTGTGTATGTGAGTTTCAAATTTTTCGCCAACATCACCCGGTAATGACCACTCACTCATTTCAAAATAAGATGCAGTTGGTAAATAAATTCTACCAATTGGTGGTACTTTAGAATGATATTTTTTAAAAGTCGTTGTTTTCAACCAATCACTATTTTCATCAAGTTTTCTAAAAAAATATCGCAACCAATTCTTTTTAAAAACAACATCGTATGTACCTGGCCAAACTCCAAATTTTTCACCATCATCAGCCATTACTATTGCATTGGTTCCATCTTCAGAAACAAATTTACGTAAATACTCTATAGTTTCGTTTGGATCCTTAAATGGTATTGCATATCGTAAATTCTGATTAATTGGGAAAATGTTAAGAGGATAACCTTGTTCTTCTGTAATAAAACTTCCAATTAATTCATCCTCATTCTTACCTGCTCCTAAAAAATGATAATCATCAACAGTAATATATTCAATACCTGCTTCTGCAATAGGCTTTGCAAGTCCTGGTTCCCACACTCTTTCTGTTAGCCATAATCCTTTGGCTTCATAATTAAAACGTTTTTTGATATAATCATTCAACATTTTAATCTGACCAATTTTGTCCCTGTCCGGGATCATTGCTAATACCGGTTCGAAAAAACCGCCGGATATTATTTCAATATTCCCACGTTTAACAAGTCGTGCAATCCTATCGAGATAATCAGGATGATTATCTTCTAACCATTCTAGCAAACAACCACTAAAATGAAAAGAAATATGTAAATTAGGAAATTCTTCTACCACTTCGATAAAAGGCAAATAACTTTTAAGGAAAGCATCTTCAATAACAAAATCAAAGTTTCCAACAGGTTGGTGATTATGAATTCCAAAAATAAAATTAACAGTTTTCAATTTTCACATCCTTCTAAAATACTTTATAAAAAAATAACGGGAAATGTAAAAAACATTTCCCGTTTAATAGAAATAAATTACATTAAGTCTGCAATATTTTTCGCAAGATCAACGACACGACATGTATAACCATATTCATTATCATACCAACCGGAAATTTTTACCATTCCACCAGGTAATACTTTTGTCAATTTTGAATCAAAAGTAACTGATGGCTGAGTTCCAATAATATCTGAAGATACTAAATCATCTTCTGAATACAGCATAATACCTTTTAAAGGACCTGCCGCAGCTTCTTTCATTGCAGCATTGATTGCTTCAACAGTAGCTGGTTTTTCTGTTTCAAGAACTAATTCTGTTAACGAACCATCTGGAGTCGGCACTCTATATGCTAAACCGTCTAATTTTCCGGCAACTTCCGGAATTACTTTGCCAATTGCAGCAGCAGCACCAGTAGTAGTTGGAATAATTGATAAAGCAGCAGATCTTGCTCTTCTCATGTCAGAATGAGGCCCATCAAGAAGATTCTGATCCATAGTATATGCATGAATTGTTTGTAAAAGACCTTGTTTCACACCCCAGTTATCAACCATAACTTTGACCATTGGAGCGGAACAGTTGGTTGTACAAGATGCATTTGATACGATTTCATGTTCTGCATTTAAATCATTATCATTAACACCAAGAACTATTGTAGCATCAATCTGATCTTTTGCAGGAACAGTAAGAATAACTTTTTTTGCTCCGGCTTCAAGATGTGCAGCAATCTGTGCTCTTTTTCTGAAAACACCGGTTGCTTCAATAACAATATCAACACCAAGTTTTTTCCATGGAAGATCCCCAGGATTTCTTTCAGCAAATATGGGAATAACAGCACCATCTACAACTATTGCATTGTCAGCAGATTCTACAGTACCTGGAAAACCTCTATGTACTGAATCATGTTTTAATAATGCAGCCAAAGTTTTTGCATCTGTTAAATCATTAATTGCAACGATTTCAAAACCCATATTTTTTTCTTTGTTTGCTCTTACGAAAGCACGTCCTATACGACCAAATCCATTAATTGCTATTTTTGTAGCCATTTTTTACTCCTTTTTATTATTATCAATTTACAAATATTCACATTTCTCGAAGTCTAAATATATTTTATTATTTCTTTTTTTTCAACTCTATTAATACAATTAAGATCCAACAATCTGCCAAACAATTGTTTATATATAAATTTATACTCTAAAATTTGATGAGATTCCACATATTATTAGTAACTTACACATATAGTTCACATTACTTTAAATAAAGTATTTTCATCAAAATGTCAAGTTACATTACAAATTATTTGCAATCTTTTCCTAATTTATTAAACTATTTATATAGACTTTGTTTTAACTTAAGATTAATATTAATAATATTATTAAAAGGATAACAAAATGGACAAACTTTCATCTCTTTTCACCGAATTTCTAACATATTTTGGACCAGTTTGGAATTTTAATATTATTACCAGTAATATAATAACAATAAGTATCGGAAAAATAATATTAGCCTCTATAACCTTTATAATAGGATTTCAGTTTACAAAATATTTTATATCTATAATAAAAAATGCTGAACGATTCCATAAAATATCTGATAAAGACACGCAAATATGGCTGGAAAAATTTATATTCTACTTTTTAATTGCCTTTACTGCATTTTTATTTTTTACTATTTTAGGAATCTCATTAACAGTTTTTACAAAAATATGGAATGCTGAAATATTTTCCATCCAATCAAATTCAATTGAACTTGGAAATCTCATTATAGGTCTTGTTGTTTTTAGTTTTGGGGTAAAAGCAGTAAAATTCCTTTCAACTTTACTTGAAAATTTTATTCTTTCAAATGTAAAATTTGATATCGGAACAAAAAAATCTCTCATCAATATTTTAAGATATCTTCTAATTTTCATTACATCCCTCATAGCACTATCTATTATTGGTATTCCTCTTAAAGCACTAACAGTTATTGGAGGTGCTTTAGCAATTGGTGTTGGTTTGGGTTCTCAAAATCTGGTTAATAACTTTCTAAGTGGTCTGGTACTCATGGCAGAAAGACCTTTAACTGTTGGTGATGTAGTCGAAATTGAAAATAATATTGGAACAGTAGAACAGGTTGGTGTACGATCAACAATAATCAGGACTTTTGATAATCTTAGACTGGTATTGCCAAACAGCAAACTTTTAGAAAACACTGTTATTAACTGGTCACTAAAAGATAAATTATTACGACGGGCAATAACTCTTGGTGTAGCATATGGTTCAAATGTAGAAAAAGTAAAAGAACTATCATTACAGGTAGCAAAAGAACATCCGGATGTTCAAAAAAAACCAAAACCAATAGTTTTATTGACTGATTTTGGTGATAATGCAATAATATTTGATTTACTTGTTTGGATAAAACTTAAAAAAGATCGAAACCCTTTCATAATAGACAGTGATCTTCGTTTTGCAATTTATAAATTATTTA
>JAOZSG010000027.1:5621-16621 GCA_029939785.1 Fidelibacterota bacterium
TAGCCCAAAACAGAAGCAATATCAGTGGATATTTAAAAGATAATTCTACCGGCGAACCATTAATATATGCAAATGTTATGTTATCCGGAACAGGATATGGAGTAGCATCTGATATACATGGATATTATGTATTGACAGGAATTCCATCAGGGAAATACATATTACATATTTCAATTATGGGATATGAACAGAAGAAAACAGAAATTATTCTCACTCCCGGCAGTGATTTCAGAAAAGATTTTGATATTGATCCAAAAGCAATTGAAGGTGAAGAAGTTGTTGTAACTGCTGAACGAATGAGATTCAAAGAAAAAGTTGAAATAAGCACGACAAATTTGAGTTTCAAAGAAATAAAAAGTACACCGGCATTCATTGAAGCTGATGTTTTTAGAACTATTCAACAACTCCCCAGCGTTACATCGGTAAATGATTTTTCATCAGCCTTAATTGTACGTGGTGGCAGTCCAGATGAAAACTTAATTCTGTTAGATGGAGCAGAAATTTATAATCCCTATCATTTAGGTGGATTATTTTCCACTTTCAACGCTGACGCAATTTCTGATGCTGAATTTTTAGCCGGTGGTTTTCCGGCAAAATATAGTGGCAGATTATCTTCAGTATTAAGTATTACATCTAAAGAAGGAAATTCCAGACAGGGAAAATTGTTTAAAAATAAACCTATCGGAAAATATTTTGATATAAGTAGAATCAAAGGTGATATTTCTTTATTAAGTAGTAAAGCACTTGCAGAAGGTCCTTTTTATAAGGGTGCATGGATATTATCAGGACGCCGAACATATTTTGACAAACTTGCAAAAGGTTATAATGAAAAAGTGAAGGATGAAGATCAAAAATGGGAATATTATTTTTGGGATAATCAATTTAAAGTTTTTAGTGATATAAATTCTCAAAACAGATTGACTTTTTCTACTTTTAATGGTCGTGATAAACTTGCTTTCATATTTGGAGATGAAGGAGAAGATGAAGTGGATTTTGATTGGGAATGGGGAAATTATTCTTCCAGCCTGACCTGGAGATTTGTTCCAAATTCAAAATTCCATTCTGAATTTATGCTGATTAATTCTAAATTTATTTTTGATGTCGATTTGACTTTTACTGATTATGATAGTTTAGATGGTGAAAGGAAAATTAAATATAATATTCACAATAATATAAATGATATTACATTCAGTGAGCAACTAAACTGGTATTTATCAGAACAACACCATTTAAGTCTAGGTCTGAGTCGAAAAAAATTAGGAATCAAATTCAATCTTGAATTAGATAACATTAAATTTTTTGATATAAAACAAAACCCAAATGTCTCAAGTGCTTTTCTTCAGGATAAGTGGAAAGTAAATGCACTATTATCCATTCAACTTGGATTAAGATTGTCTAAATATGAATATCATGATAATTTTTATTTTGATCCTAGATTTGGATTTAAATATATGCTAACTGAAAACACATCATTAAAAGGAAGTTGGGGGATTTTTAACCAGTTCCTATTTACAACCAATGATGAAAACGAAGTATTGAAAATTGTAGATTTCTGGCAACCTGTTCCAAAAAAGTTTGATGCAATGACAAATCAACAATACATACTCGGAATAGAACAATGGTTTGGCAAAGGGTTCACTGGATCTCTTGAGGGATATTATAAACCATATAGCAATATATTAACGAATAATCCAAATAATGATCCTGCACTTGATGATGATAATTTTATTTCAGGTAAAGGAACCGCCTGGGGAATTGAATTTTTATTAAAAAGAACAACAGGAAAACTAACAGGTTGGTTGGGATATTCATTTTCCGGAATAGAAAAAAGAGTTGATTTCAATGGTGATGGAAAAATTCAAAAAACACATAATGAGACTTCAGAAATATATAATCCAAAATATTCAAAACCTCATTCTCTAAACCTTGTTTTAAATTACCAGGTAAGTAAAAAAAATCAATTTTCTTTTTCCTGGACTACATCCAGTGGACAACCTTACACACCAGTAGTTGGAAAAGTATATGACAGTAATGGCTCTTTACATGATCCTTATTCTGATTTGATTAACATTAAAGGTCAAAAAAATTCTTCAAGATATCCAACATATGTTCGAGGTGATATTGCCTGGATACGAAACATTTCACCATTTGGAATAAACGGAAAATTTAAATTCCAGATTATGAACGTTACAAATCATTATAATGTATTACTCTATTATTGGGATCATGATGAATCACCTTCAGATGTAAAAGCATTAAGTATGTTTCCAATAATTCCATCATTTGGTTTAGAATTTGAACTATAGGAGTATTCAAATGAAGAAGATAATTTTGCTTATAATATTAATTTCAACTTTTTGGTTTTCGTGTGAGAAAGATCTGAAAATTACTGATTTTGAGGATGATTTTGGTAATTATGAACCTGAATTAAAAGTTGAGGCAATATTAAGACCTGATAATCCTAAAGAATCAATTATAAGAATGTATAGCACAATTTCAGTTACAGATATTTCTATTTTAAATGGTATTGATGATGATGGTGATGGTGACATTGATGAATATGATGAGATTCTTGATAAAATACAGGATTCTACAGCAACAGTAAAAATAACAGATTTATCTAATGGTATTGTATATGACTTTGAATATGTTGATAGTGCAGATTCGTTTTTTACTTACACAGAAACTGAAATATTTGATTATACAGAATCTATAGTTTATTATAAAGGTTATAAATTAAAACAGACTGATTCAGAAATTTCATTGGGTTATATGACAAATTATAGAATTGACATTGATTCAAAACTTTTTGATAAGGAAATAACCGGCGAAACAACAACATATCCCTGTGTTGAATTTATCGATACTCTATATACTTTTGATCAGGATACTATAATAATGAATATTAAAGATGAAAAAGAAATATTCTGGAAATCAAATCTGGAAGTATCTGCCTATGTGGTTTCTTTGGAAGAATACATTCCCGGAATAGGATTTGTTAATTTATACTCTTACAGAATGAGTCGTGACAATGATTTTCTGGATAAATATCCGAATTACTCAATTGGTAGAAATTTTTTATTTGGACTGGAAGAAGGGTATTTTATGTTTACTGTAGAAGCATTAAATCCTGATTATGGTAAATATTTATTTTCACAACTCCCGTTAAATGATCCGCAAAGAACAAACCTACGTGATAAATCAGGATCTCCTGTAATGGGAAGTTTTGGTTCTATTACATCTAAAAGCATTATAGTCAAAATTGTTAAATAATCGCTTAACCAAATAATGAAAAGGAAATGATTTTGAAACAAATACTTTTAACATTTACACTTAGCATTACAACACTTTTCGCAGAAATCCCGGAAATTGTTTCATACGCATTTGAAAAATTTGACCAGGATACTGTTTTTTCTTATTCCTATTTTTGCAATACTCAAACTAAATCTGAAAATTTTATAGAAAAATATGACCCTAATAAAAAAGTGGGAGATCAATGGGAATTAATATCAGTGAATGGAAAAACTCCCACAAAAGACCGGCTAAAGGAATATTATAAAGTAAAAGACAATGTGAATAATGAACATAGTTTTAACTTAAATACTGATAATATGAATTCATTTGTTCTTTTTAATGAAACTGCTGAGTTTTTAACCTATTCTTTCAAACTGAATGAAAGTAAAAAGAATAAAATGGCAAAACATCTCAAATGTAAACTTGATATAAACAAAAACAATAAATGCATCTCAAAAATTAAAATGTATATAGAAAAACCTTTTTCACCAATGATTTCTGTTAAGATTAAAGAATTTAAAATGGAAATGATTTTTCAACAAATGACAGATACCGGAGCAAACCTAATAAAAAACATAAAAACTATCATCAAAGGAAAAGCCTTTTTAATCAAAGAAATAGATGAAAATACAATTATTGAGTATTATGATTATCAACTTGTACAATAATTTAACTTTTTTAATATACCTTTTTAATTGAAGTATTAAAACAATGCGTTTTAATAAATAAAGCAGAGTCGAAACTCTGCTTTATTTATAATTTTATTATTATTAACATGAAAAACAATATTGTTTTTCCATATTAAACGAGATTTTATAAAACAATAATTTATGCTGCAGCTGGTAACATAAGAAGTAAGAAAACCATTACAAACAGAGCAACAGTTTCTACAATACCAATAACCATAAAATATTGAGCTGTACCTTTACCTGTTTCTGCTAATGCGTCAGCAGCTCTGGCAGCAGCTTTACCTTGCATGTATGCAGAGAAACCCATAGCAATACCACCAAATACACCGGCAGCAGCCATGGCCATTGGTTCTACACTACTTCCACTGATAAAAAGCATTAGTAAAAATCCATAAATTGTCTGTGTTAATGGTGCACCGGAAAATGCAACAAGCATAAATGGAGCAGGTTTATTGTTAGCAAAACATTTTTTCCATCCTCCTACTGCGGCCTGGGAAGCAACACCCGTTCCAAGAGCAGATCCAATAGCTGCAAGTCCTAATGCTGCGGCAGGTCCAATTAATCCAATATTCATTCAAGTTCTCCTTTATTTTTATTTTTAAACGGTTTATACTCATATCCACTCCACTCAATTCCCAATTGACCTGAGAATTCAAGCATATTCAAACGAATGCCATGCACTACAACTGAAAGCATACCCATTACAATATTTAATCCATGTCCGACTATCAATACAAGTAATCCGGCAGGAAATGCAAATCCTTTCAGCATTGGTGCTGCAATTCCATTGAAACTTGATGCAATGGCTACTGATGCCATACCTACAGCAAAGAGTCTTATATATGAAATAATATTTGAAAAAGTACTGATTGAATCAAGAAAAGTAGTGAAAGCACCACCAAATCCGGTAGTTAATCCTTTCATAAAACTGATATCCTTTTCCTGATTTCCAAAAACTACAATCAAACCTAATCCAATTCCCATAAGAGCAGGGGCAAAACTCGGCATTGGTTTACTAAGTACTAATTGTAATACTAGCAGGAATAAACCAGCTGTTAAAGATAACCAACCGACATGAGCAATACTTTTTAGACCTGGTAGTTCTTTTATAATATTCATGATATTTGCCAGCCCTAATTGAATTAGTGCCAAGACAAAACAAATAAACATAACTTTTTGTTGTGGGTCAATTTCCATATCCGGGAATAATTCCGGAAAGGTTGCTATCTGAGGAATTGTAATACTTTTAAAAATTGAAATTGCTGCAATTTCTTTTGCACCAAACCAATTGCCGGTTACTGCACCCCAAATAATAGTAGTTGTACTCACAAGATAAAATAATTTTATTCCCAATGGCAGAGGCTGACCTGGTTTTTTAAATTTACTATGACCCAAAATAGATAAAGCCAAAAATATAAATCCATATCCGGCGTCACCAATAATCATGGCAAAATATACAGAAAAAAATATAAGAAAATATTGACTAATATCATATTCTCTATATCCAGGAACTGTACCAAGAAAATCAAAAACAGGTTGAATTAATTTAACCCAATTTTTATTCTGTAATTTGGTTGGAGGATTGTCATTTTCATCAGGTTCTTCTAACATATATCCCCAACCAGAATTTTCACATAATTTTTTTAATTCTTCAATTTGATTTTCAGGACAATAACCAGTGAGATAGCAGATATGAGGAACTTCACCCAAACCGGCTTTTACATTTGCAAACTCTATATTTTTATCGAGTTCATCTTTGTAATTCATTAAATGATCATGGAATTTTCCTAAAACTTTTTCCTCATTAGCAATATCTTTTAATTCTTCTTCATAAGAATTAACTAATCTCCGAATTTCTGATAAAGGTCTTTCAGGAACAAATTCTTCCTTGAGTTCAAGTTTATCATCTTTTTCATGTGAAAGCAAAACTAAATAAACACTATGTTTGTTTTCTCTTACTTTAATAATGAGTTTATCTTCAGGAATTGACTTTACAATATTCTGATCACATGAATAGAGTCTTAGATAATACCCATGTTTTTTCATTTCTTCAATATCGGCCCACTTAATATCGCCCCAGATTTCATACCAATTCAATTCATCATATTCTTCTTCTAACTCATCTTTTAATCGTTCTTTTCTACTAATTAAATCAATACATTCATCAACAATATCCTGAGAATTGCGATCATTTTTTTGATCTGTACCAATTTTATGTGTTTCAAGATAGTTTAACGTTTTTTCTAAATCTGATGATTTCTTTTCCAGAATAGATATATCTTCCGATATTGGTGTTTTAACATTTTGAATATGCACTACACCAAGAGAACGAAGTTTTTCCAAAGTATTTTCTATATCTTTATTACCCATTAAAAGGGTTGTCTTTTTCATTGGTACAATCATGCAGCAGCCTTTATTTTTTTCTTCTCAATTTTTTTCTTTGAGATTTTACCACGAACTACTTCTGCAGTTTGAACATCACCTAGATATATCTGAATTTTCCTGATTGCAGTTTTTGCTTCAGGAATTTTAACTTTATCAAAAAGATTAATTCTTTGTACAGTTACTTGCAATTCATCTGCTAATGCTTTTATCTGTCTATCGTAGATTATGATTTTTGCTTTCAGTTCCACTTGCTTTTTTACTTCAATTAATCCTTGGTCTATCCACAATGGTGTTGAATACAAATCATATTCTTCTTCTCTAAAAATCACTCTTTCATAAAGTTGTATATCTATGCCTGCAATGTTACCTATTTCAGTTTTAATTTCTTCTACACTAAACATTTGGCTAAGATCAATTTCCTCACCAAATACTTCTACCCATGGAGCAATATGACTTTCAGCCTGTTTCATTTCTTCATGAACCTGTTCGATTTCACTTTTTATTCGTCGAATCTCATTCACAAGTTGAGCTTTTTTCAACTCAAGAGTAGGAAGATATCGTGTAAAACGTTTTAAACTTTCTTTTTGATTTTTTAATTCGTTTTTCGTTAATCGAATTTTTGCCATTATTCAAGATCCTTTGGCCAGAATTGTTTGATTAAATCTGATTTAAGACCTGTTTCTTCTGGTTTAAAACATTGTGCCAGAATTTCCCAACCTCGATCAAGAGCTTTTTCAAGTGGAATATTTACAGATAAATCCATCATACCAGATACAAACAGATCACCATATTTCAATAGTTTGTTATCCCATTCATTCATACGGAATCCCATGGATCGTTTTTCTTCTGCTTCTTTATATTCCGCATAAAGCTGAATCATACCATCCATAATAGCTCTGTGATCATCACGAGTCTTATCATTAACCTGTTGTTTAAGACGACTTAATGATCCAAAAGGTTCAATACGTCCACCTCTTAAATAAAACTGACCTTCAGTAATATAGCCAGTATTATCAGGAACCGGGTGAGTAACATCATCTCCAGGCATTGTTGTTGTTGCCAAAAGTGTTACAGATCCCGCACCTTCAAAATCTACAGCCTTTTCATATCTTGATGCTAATTGACTATACAAATCACCGGGATAACCACGGTTTGATGGTACCTGTTCCATAGTGATGGCTATTTCTTTTAATGAATCTGCAAAGTTTGTCATATCAGTCAAAAGAACTAAAACATCTTTACCATTTAATGCAAACTTTTCAGCAACAGCCAGACATAGATCAGGGACCATTAATCCCTCAACAATAGGATCTGATGCTGTATGCATAAAAAAGACAGTTCTGTTTAAAGCTCCACCTTTTTCCAGTTCATTTCGAAAATACATATACTCATCGTATTTCAATCCAATACCACCAAGTATAATCATATCAACTTCAGCTTGCATGGCAATTCTTGCAAGCAATTCGTTATATGGTTCTCCTGATATTGAAAAAATAGGTAATTTCTGTGATCGAACAAGTGAATTAAAAACGTCGATCATTGGAATATTTGTACGAATCATATTTTGTGGAATAATTCTTTTTGCCGGATTAACTGACGGTCCTGCAATTTCGATAAGATTATCAGAGAGTTCAGGCCCTCTGTCTCGCGGAACACCACTACCATTGAAAATTCTTCCAAGCATATTGTCAGAAAAGGTAACCCTCATTGGGTCACCTAAAAATCTTATTTCATCATCAGTAGAAATACCGGCACTTCCGGCAAACACCTGTAATGAAACAATATCTTTTTCTAATTTAATTACCTGAGCTAAAGATTTGCCTCTACTTGTTGTGATTTCAGCAAGTTCTTCATAAGCAATATCTTTTGCTTTAACAGTAATTACATTACCTGAAACACTTAATATTTTACTGTATACTTTCTGCATCGTTAGATTTTTCCTTGATCAAGTTATTAATATCATTTTCCTGTTGTTTAAATTTATCATCGCTCATTTCAATATAATTCCAATCAATAAATTTTGAACGTAGTGTATTAAAGAAACTACGTGCTTCCTGTTTGTTGCCAAAATTAAAATCCATATTAAGAATCGAAGTAATAATTTTAAATATGTATTTTTGACGTTCAGGTGATGTTGCACCATCTATTTCGTCAAACGAATTTTGTTGTAAATATACATTATCTAAAAATTCTGATTTCAGATAAGTAATAAAATCATTCTGAGATGTTCCATCTTCACCTACTACAAGCATCATTTGATGTACTTCACTACCCCGGCTTAATATTTTTCTTGCATTTTGCACCATTTCATCATCAAGTACACTTACATATTTTGACCAACTTTCAAGAGGATGAATTGCAGGATAACGGCGAGCATTGGATCTGTCACGAGATAATCCATGAAAAGCTCCGACAACCTTTAAGGTAGATTGAGTCACAGGTTCTTCAAAATTTCCACCTGCTGGACTTACAGTTCCACCAATTGTTAAACTACCCATTTCACCTGAATTTAATTCTACTAAACCAGATCGTTCATAAAACTGTGCAATTCTTGACTCAAGATATGCCGGAAATGCTTCTTCACCAGGAATTTCTTCTAGTCTTCCTGATAATTCACGCATAGCCTGTGCCCATCTTGAAGTTGAATCAGCCAGCAATAATACATCTAATCCCATCTGTCTGTAATATTCACCCAATGTAACAGCTGTATATACAGATGATTCTCGGGCAGCAACTGGCATTGAACTAGTATTACAAATGATAATAGTTCTTTCCATTAATGATCTGCCGGTACGAGGATCAGTGATTTCTGGAAATTCTCTCAGAGTTTCCACAACTTCTCCGGCACGCTCACCACAAGCAGCAATAATTACAATATCAACTCGTGCAAATCTACTTGTAACCTGCTGAAGCACTGTTTTACCGGCACCAAAAGGTCCGGGAATACAATATGTACCACCTTTTGATACAGGAAAAAATGTATCAATAATTCGAGTCTGAGTAATCATTGGTTCTTCCGGTACTTTTTTATCTCTGTATTGTATAATTGGTAATTTTACCGGCCAGTTAAAATACATCTTAAATTCATGTTCTGTTTTCTGTGCATCTTCTGCTTTTACAAGTACTGTATCAACAGTATACTCATTTTTTTCAACAACAGACTTTACAGTATATTCTTCTAAAAGATGCAAAGGCACAAAAATCTTATGATCAAATATACCTTCTTTTACAGATCCAATTTTATCACCAGCCTTGACTGTTTCACCAGGCTTAACAGATGGGGTAAATTCCCATTTTGTTTCCCTGTTTAAAGCCGGGATGATGGCTCCACGTTTTAGAAAAAAACCGTGTTCTTCTGCTAATTCATTTAAAGGATTCTGCAATCCATCATAAACCATACCCAAAATACCAGGTCCCAGTTCAACAGAAAGCATTTCTCCGGTAAACTCTACAGTATCACCGATTTTTAAACCTTTTGTACTTTCAAAAACCTGCATAAATGCAGTATCACCCTGAATTTTTACTACTTCTGCTTTTAGTTTTTCATCACCAGTAACAGCGTAACCAATTTCATTCTGAATGATATTACCTTCTACCGCAACAGTCATCATGTTGCCGGCAATTCCTGTGATTTTTCCAATATTCTTGCTCATATGCCTACTTCAGTAAATTGTTTAAATTTTGCAACACCTTGTTCTTTATCGAAAGTTTTCAATCTCTCTAAGAGTTGAAGTTTGATATAGAACAATATTAGGAAACCAAAATCAAATGTATGCTCAAAACCTGTGTCTTCACAAAACTTCCACCGTAATTGTATAAGTTTTTTTTCAATTTCAAGAGGTGTTCCCTCTTTCAACATATTTTGAGGTATAATTTGTGTTTTATATTCATAACCTGCTTTTTGTGCTTTACGCCAATCAGCAATATCACTCCGAAGAGCAATTTCAAATTTTTTAAATGCTTGTAATACTTCCGGATCAGAATTGTTTAAAGTTGAATTATTAATATTAACATCAGATAATTGTTTATATTCAGTGATAGATAACCATTTTACGACTTCTTTTAAATAATCATCACCTGTAAGATATGTATCTTTATCAAATTCTATCATTGGAAGTTGTGCGACAGTATAATAATATTTATCCATTAATCATTCAACATTTTTTGGATTGAAGGGTTCAAAAATTCTCTGAGGAATCCGGAAATACTTTCATCTGTAAAATCATAATATACATTATCACCTTTTAGACCGATTCTAAAACCGTTTGAAATTCCTTTATCAACTTTTATTTCAACACTATCTTTCAAACTGCCTTTAGTTTTTGTTACCAGAAGTTTTTCCAGAGATTCAACTTCATTTTTATTAACCAATGCAATCATTTTATTATTGTCATTAGCATTCTCAACCATTTTCAAAATTAATTCTTTAATCAATTCAGGTTTTAATACTCCACTAATCTCTGATTTAAATACTCTATCAAAAAGTTTTGTGAGTTTTTCTTTAGTTACAAGTACGGCATCACGCTCAGCTTGTTGCAATGCTGATTTCCCACTTATCTGAAGTTTATCAACTTTTTTTTGGGCTTCTTCTATTAAAGCCTGGCTTTCTTTTTCAGCATCTTTAATTATAGT
>JAOZSG010000290.1 GCA_029939785.1 Fidelibacterota bacterium
TCTCTGAGCCCGTCGAAGAGCGACTACTAAGTAACAACTTTATCATATTCTCACACAGTCTGAGGGCTTTGGGAACGAGAATAAAATTATTCTCTTTGCTAAATGAATTTTACGATAAAACTAAAACAACCTAAAACAGCATTTTTTTTAATTTCGGCAACTTATTAATCTAAAGGTAGATACAATGAAAAACAAATAATAGTAATTTGTTTTCTCTTTTATAAATTAACTCGGAAATATCAGTTAGAATATGTTTACTAATTGATAATTGTTAATTGATTTCAGCCACAGGGTGGCGACTCTATTTGTAATAACAATTTTGACACTCAAAAACCTGGTACCTTTAGGTACAATACAATTCTATCAAAACTAAGACAATTGTTTGCGTCAAATCAGGATTTATAAGTACAAAAATTCCAAAGAAAATGACTTTGATAAAATAGAAATGTTCAATAAACTTTGAAATTATTGAAAACATAAAAGATATGTCAATACTATTTAAAAAGATGATTATAAAAAGGGTAGAAAATTATGAATTTTATATTAATTAAACATTTTATGATAATTTTGCTTTTAGGATTAATTTTATCCAATTGCACTAAAGAAGAAAAAATATGGGAAAACCCTGCTATTGTTGGTTTAAATAAAGTAGATCCACATTCTACATCTATTTCATACAATAATATTGATAATGCAATTGCCGGTGAGATTTCACAATCAAAATATTATCAATCATTGAATGGAATGTGGCAATTTAAATGGACAAGAAATCCGATTAATAGACCGAAAACATTTTTCAAACCTGAGTTCGATGTATCTGGTTGGGATGAAATTCCTGTACCGGCTAACTGGGAACTGGAAGGTCATGGTATCCCAATTTATGTCAATACATCCTATGAGTTTGAAATGACTGATCCACCAAATTTACCGGATAATTATAATCCTGTAGGTTCATATAGAAGAGAATTTACCGTTCCTGAAAGTTGGGACAATCGTGAAGTTTTTATTCATTTTGGTGCAGTTAAATCAGCAATGTTTTTGTGGATTAATGGAGAAAAAGTCGGATATAGTCAGGGTTCCAAAACTCCTGCAGAATTCAATATCACACAATATATTAAAAAGGGTAATAATATTCTGGCTGTAGAAGTTTTTCGTTGGTCTGATGGATCATATTTGGAATGTCAGGATTTCTGGAGGTTAAGTGGAATAGAACGCGATGTTTATATTCATTCAGCACCAAAAGTTCGGATCAAAGATATTTTTGTGAATGCAAGCCTAGATAATAATTATAACAATGGACTTTTAACAGTTGAAATTGATTTTGAAAAAACGACACAGGGAAAAAGTGATTACTATATAGAAGTTGATTTACTGGATAATAAAAATAAATCAATATTTGAATATGCTATTGTAGAAAAAGTTGAAATCGATTCTACTGGTAATGTTGTAATTTTCAAGGAAATTCCAAAAATAAAAAAATGGACAGCGGAAACACCAAATCTTTACACTTTGGTAATTTCGCTCAAAAAATCTGCTGATGAAACTCTTGAAATCCAGTCACTAAAAACAGGATTTCGTAAGGTTGAAATGAAAAACAAACAATTATGTGTTAATGGTATCCCAATAATAATAAAGGGTGTAAATAGACACGAACATGATCCGGTTACAGGACACGTAATTTCACGTGCTTCAATGCTTCAGGATATAATTTTGATGAAACAAAATAATATTAATACCGTAAGAACAAGTCATTACCCCAATGACCCATACTGGTATAAACTCTGTGATAAATATGGATTGTATGTAATAGATGAAGCAAATATTGAATCACACGGAATGGGTTATGGTGAGAAAAGTTTGGCAAAAAATCCTGCATGGAAAAAAGCACATCTTGATCGTACTATTCGTATGGTAGAACGTGATAAAAATCACCCGTCAATTATTATATGGTCACTCGGAAATGAAGCAGGAAACGGCGAAAATTTTGTTGCTACCTATGAGTGGATTAAAAAACGTGATAAAACCAGACCAGTTCAATATGAAAGAGCATTGAAAGAATCAAATACAGATATATTTTGTCCAATGTATAATAGTATTAAGGATATGATTGATTATGCAAAATCAAAACCGGAACGTCCATTGATTTTATGTGAATATGTTCATGCAATGGGAAATAGTGTAGGTGGCATACAGGATTATTGGAATGCAATAGATAAATATCCGGCTCTTCAAGGTGGTTGCATCTGGGACTGGGTTGATCAGGGATTATTAAAATCTGATGAAAAAGGAAGAGAATACTGGGCATATGGTGGAGATTTTGGACCAAAAGATATTCCAAGTGATGGTAACTTTTGTTGTAATGGTCTTATCGGTTCAGACAGAGTTCCACATGCAAGTCTTATTGAAACTCAAAAAATATATCAATATATAAAATTTTTACCTGGTGATTTAACTAAGGCTGAATTTAAAATTGTAAATGGATATAATTTTATAAATCTTGAAAATTTTGAAATATCATATAAGTTAATGGCAGATGATAAAATGATAAAGCAAGAGGTTTTATCTGATATTTATATAGATGCCGGAGATACAATAACTGTTAGATTAAATTTGCATACAGGTACTCCAAAACCAATGGTAGAATATTTTGTAAATTTTACTGCGAAATTGAAAAAACCAGATGGTTTATTGGATGCCGGATTGAAAGTATCTCAGGAACAGATAAAATTACCAATTGAAAACAAACGTAAATCACAATTGTTTTTAGCTAATTATGATAATCTTCTCGTAGATTCTGATACTAACCAGATAATAATAAGTAATAATGATTTTCATGTAGTATTTGATAAAAAAAGTGGTTTGATATCAGATTGGTATTATAAAAATGAAAAATTAATTAATGAAGGTCCAAAGTTGAACTTTTGGCGTCCCCCTACTGATAATGATGAAAGAGATAAAAATGGGAATAAGGAATGGGAAAAATATGGATTGGATAATATTAGATATGAAATTTTAGATGTGATACTTGATAAAAAATCAGATAACATTGCTTATATAATTTTCAACTTTATAATAAAAAACTCAAAAGACGAAAAGATATTTGATGTATTTCAAACCTATACAGTTTTCTCAAGCGGAGACATTGTAATTAATAGTAAAATAAAACCAATTGAAAATATTAAAACTCTTGCTAAAGTTGGTTTGCAAATGCAATTACCCGTCGCATTTGAAAATGTTAAATGGTTTGGTAAAGGTCCACATAGTACTTATCGCGATAGACAATCAAGTGGAATAATTAATGTTTACAACAAAACTGTTGATCAGATGTGGGAAGAATATCCTGTACCACAGGAAAATGGAAATAGAAGTAATGTAAGATGGGCAACAGTATCAAATGCATCTGACTATGGGATTTTTATTGAAGGGTCTGAGAATTTTAATATAAGTTGTTATCATTACACAGATCATCAAATTGATAAAGCTCTTCATATTAATGAATTAACTAAAAAAGATTTAACAACTTTCAATATAGATTATTTACAGGCAGGACTTGGAACAGCAACATGTGGTGCCGGGGTTTTGGAGAAATATTTGATCAAGGGCGAGCCTGTAGAATTTCAAATCAGACTCAAATCAGCAAACTTATCTCAGCAGAAACCGGAAAAACTTAAACGTCAGAAATTACCTGAATTCCATACAGAATTTTTACCGGCTCCAGAAATTATTACAGAATCAGAATATTTTAATTCTCCTATTCTTGTAAGAATGAAATGTTCTGATAAAAATGCTGAAATTCGTTTTACTTCTGATGGTAGTGTTCCAAATATAAATTCACAACTTTATACAAAACCCTTTACAATAGTAAATTCAGCCAATCTGATTGCAAGATGTTTTAAAGATGATTTTTTGCCTGGATTTACAACCCAAAAAAATCTTCATTATATTCAAATCAAAAAAATTAGTTATAAATTTCCACCTTCCCAAAAATATAACGGTGGACATGATCTGGCTTTGATGGATGGGAAAACCGGAGATATTGAATCTATTAAGAATGAATGGATTGGAATTGAAGGTGAAGATGTTATTATTGATGTTGAATTAAATACTCCTATTAATATTAGTAAAATTGAATGTAATTTTTTGCAATGGCATAAATATTGGGTTTTTGCCCCGGAATCTGTTGAGTTTCAGGTTTCTTCGGATGGTCAGGAATTTAAAACAGTTTATACCAGTGATTTAACTTTTGATCCAAGTTTAAAAGGATTGCCAAAAATTATAAAAAATTACCAGGTATCTCTAACAGAATATAACATATCTCATTTACGATTAAAGGCTAAAGTTATTCGAAATTGTCCTGATTGGCATCCTGGGGCTGGTGAAAAATGTTGGGCATTTTTGGATGAACTGATTATTGAGTAATGTGGTTTTAATCTTTTGATACTTGATACTTGATACTTGACTTGATAATTATTCCATCCGCCTGAAACCCATTTGGCTTCGCTGAAAATGGGTTGAGGCTACTAAT
>JAOZSG010000291.1 GCA_029939785.1 Fidelibacterota bacterium
TCGCTATAACTAATCCGAAAATTGCTATTACAATCCATAATAGAAGAAAAATAATTATTAAAAATAAGATTCGAACTCTTTTATTTAAAACCTGTGAAGCAACATCTCCTATTGAATGTCCCTTATTCCTGAGAGAAATAATCATGGAACCGAAATCATGAACCGCACCCATAAAAATTGAGCCAATTAATATCCAAAGTATTGCAGGAAACCAACCCCAAATTATGGCAATCGCTGGTCCAACAATTGGTCCTGTTCCGGCAATTGAAGTAAAATGATGACCAAATAAAATATGTTTTTTGGTTGGTATATAATCAACATCATCTCTAAGGACCTCACTTGGACATTTACGTGTTGGATCAATTTTGAATATTTTTTTGCTTAAATATTTTCCATAAGTATGGTAAGCAATCAAATATAAAACAACAGTAATAATAATTAATAATATCTGATTCATTTCATATCCTATTCTTGAAAATTAACTAACTAAAATGTCAATATAATAACTAATATTAACATTTTTACAAACAAAAAAGATAGATTTAATTTTATTTAAAAAAATACTAAGTTTCTAATGTAAATAATTTGCTTTTTACAATATATAATCAAAGATTCATGTATGACTTTTGAACAAAATATATTAAAACATCACACACCATTAATATTAATCGTTGATGATGAAGAAACAAATCGTCTGTTATTAAAACAAATATTAAAATTAAATAAATACGAATATGAAGAAGCCTTTGACGGTTTAGAGGGTATAGAAAAAGCCAAAACAATTCTACCTGATCTTATATTATTGGATATCAATATGCCAAATATGTCGGGATTTGATGCGTGTAAAAAATTGAAACTAATGCCTGAAACCAGGGAAATACCGATAATATTCCTTACTGCAATTAATAAAACTAAAACAATTATTGAAGGATTCAACCTTGGTGCTGTGGATTATATAACAAAACCCTTTAAAACACTTGAATTACTTGCCAGGATAGAAGCTCATATAGAATTAAAATTTGCTCACAACAACCAAAAAAAGTTGATAAATGAACTTAAAAAAAAAATCGATGAAATAAATAAATTGAAAAATCTCATTCCTATTTGTTTTCATTGTAAAAAAATTCGTGATGATGAAGGTTATTGGGAAAATGTAGAAGATTATTTTACTAATTATTCAAATGTTGAATTTAGTCATGGTATTTGTCCCGATTGTTTGAAAACTTATTACTCTAATCTATGTATAGAAGAAAATAACAAGGAAATATAATATAAAATGAAAAAGCAACTCAAAATTAGAGATATTACATTGAGAGATGGCCAACAATCTCAATTTGCTACCAGAATGACACAAAAACAAATTGACAAAGTATTACCGCTTTATAAAGATGCTGGATTTTATGCAATGGAAGTTTGGGGTGGAGCGATTCCGGATTCTGTGATGAGATATTTAAATGAAAATCCCTGGAACCGGCTTGAAAAAATTAAAACCGAAATTGGCAATAATTCAAAACTAACTGCTCTTTCAAGAGGCAGAAATCTTTTTGGATATAATCCTTATCCAGATGAGATTATTGAAGGATTTTGTAAAAATTCTATTGAATCCGGATTAGATATTATGAGGATTTTTGATGCATTAAATGATATTGATAATATGAAGTCAACAATTGATTTTGTGCAAAAATATAAAGGAAAGGTCGATTGTGCAATATGTTTTACTGTAGATCCAAAATTCCAAAAAATTGATAAATTCAAATCATTTATAAAGGGTAAAAAACTTCCACAAGATATTTTTAATCTCGATTATTATTTAAACAAAGCTCTACAATTGGAAGATTTAGGAGCAGATATTATTACTATAAAGGATATGGCCGGGCTTCTTCATCCTGAATTTGCTTATAAATTAATAAATCTACTAAAAAGCAAAATCTCTGTGCCTTTAAATTTGCATGTGCATTGTACTCCGGGTTATGGTTTGGCAACAACTCTTGTTTCTATGCTAAATGAAATTGATATTATCGATACAGTAATTATGAATTTTGCGGGAGGATCTGCAGGACCGGCTTTTGAACTTGTTCATCTTTTTGCTAATAAACTGAATCTCGAAACAGGTGTAAATATTGAGGTAGTATCCAAAATTAATCATGAGTTAATTGATATTCAGACAGAACTCCAGGAATTTGATAAACGAGAAACAACACCACTAAACTTTAACATTTTCAAAGATGCAATACCGGATACAATAAATAATTTATTTGACCAGGCTATTGTACATGCAAAAGAGAAACATTTTGATGATCTGCTTTCCTGTATTCATAAAATAGAAAATTATTTCAATTTTCCTGAACCAAATGAGGCTGTCAAAAATGCGGAAATTCCGGGAGGTATGTACTCCAATTTGTTAGCACAACTGGAAACCTTAAAATTAGGACATCTTCTCGATAAAGTATTAAAATATGTACCAAAAGTCAGACTCGATTCCGGCTGCCCGCCACTTGTAACACCGACCAGTCAGATTGTTGGCGGTCAGGCTGTAAATTGTGTTGTTGATGAAAGTAAAGACAAAGAACCTTTTTATACGACAATTTCAAAACAATTTACTAATTTGGTTAAGGGAAGTTACGGAAAAACTCCCACGGAAATCGATCCTGAGTTTAGAAAATATATCACAGGAAATGAAAAAGAAATTCCTTATGATACTACTGAATATCAGAAACAACCAAACCCAATATTTGAAGAATTAGGTGGAGTTAAATTAGCAAAAAACGAAAAAGAAGTATTATTACTTGAATTGTTCCCTACAGTTGCAAAACCTTTCCTAAAGACTATTAGAGAAAAGGAATTTAATGATAATATGGAAAAATATCGCGATGAAGAACAAAATGATGAGTTTAATCAATTGCAGGGTGCGATAGAATAACTGACCAGTACTGAAATCATTAATCCGAATACTTATCCATAAATCCATCAAACCAGATCACATATTGACAATTCGACTCAAAATGAATTTTAATCTGATACTGAAGCCATTTCTCAAAGTAGATTTGTTGTATTCCTTACTAATCCAAAAAAAATTATTAAAATGGATAATCCTGCTTATTGTCAGGAATATCATTTGTTGCATTTGATTTACTTGAATTTAAATCTCTAAGAAAATCTGGCATATCATCCTCTTCAGAATCTATTTTTTGAGGATTATCATTTTTTGATCCTAACGATGTTATTTGCTTGACCTGAATTTCTGTAGTATATCTATCGTTTCCGTCTTTATCTTGCCATTTCCGTGTTTGCAATTTTCCATCAAGATATACTAAACTTCCTTTCTTCAAATATTTTCCAACAAAATCTGCTGTCTGTCCCCAACATACACATCGATGCCATTCTGTTTTTTCAATATTCTCACCTTTATTATTTTTAAATTTTTCACTAGTTGCAACTGAAATGGTTACTAATGATTTTCCAGATGTTATTGTTTTCATTTCTGGATTTTGACCTAATCTTCCGATCAAAAATACTCTGTTTGTGCTGCTATGATCCATTCTTTCTCCTTTTGAACTAAATACAAGTTCTTTTTAAAAGACTTCATTATTGATAATTATTGATAATTATTTATTTTAATATATCCTTATGATTGCTAATAATAATATTAAAATGATTCTTTATAAATTAATTTTCCAAGAAAATATGGAAAACTTATTTGATCTAATTTTTTATCATCGAATTTAATAGTCAGGTCAACAGAATCTTCTTTTGATATTACTGAACATTTATCCAATCTAACAGGAAACAGTCCATGCCAAAAGTTTTGATAAAATAGTTTTTTTGATAACTCATTTTTTATTTGTCTTTTAATATCAGGTTGCTTCTTTTTTATTTTTTTTCCTATGAATTCGATTAAGTCATGAAATTTTATTCCATCAGTATAAAGATATATTTTATACATTTTTATTTGTAGATTTGAATATGACTTATTTAGCAATTTTTTTATTTGTTCTGATTTTAATATTTTTTGGTTATCAAATAAAAGACACATCATCTCTTCATAATTATATATTTCATCAACACCCAAATTAAATAATCCACGCATTGCAGTCATAAAAAAGAAAGCCAATTCTTTCTCATTTAATTCATTGGTTAATTGATTATGTGATGTCCAGTTTCGTAGTAATTTCATCTGTTTTTGACATGATTCTTTAAAATTATATTCTATACTATATTTTTTAAAAGAAATAGTATTATTCTTAGTATCGAAATACCCTCTACTCATTTCCCATTCAGCAGAAATTTCTTTCAAGAATTGATAATACAATGTTTTTTTATCTTCAGGCGGATTTAATGGTAAGAAATTTTCAATCTTTGTTAAATAATCTTTTAGATAGTTTTTATCAAGATTGGCTTCTGTTGTTTTGTTGAAAATAATCCAATCATATCCTTCGTTTTCTAATTTTTCCTTTAATAATATACAGGCTTTTTTTATACCACGTCTTAGAGTAATATAAGCAAAATCAGGATTGAGTTGAGT
>JAOZSG010000028.1:0-5016 GCA_029939785.1 Fidelibacterota bacterium
GGTGCAATTTCTTGTGATTTACAAATTCCAGTGTTTATTAAAAACATTAAAACCGAAATAATCAATGTGATTGTTTTCATTCTAAAAACTCTTTCCTTTTTATAATAGTTCATCAAGTTCATATTAACACGCACTTTTGCCAATTTCTTGTGTAAAAACATTAGCATAAGATCATTTCATATAATGATTAATAAATTCTAATGCATAATTATATGCAGCATCAATAGTTTTTGGGTCACCATCTCTTAAACAATGTTCAGCTCCAGGCACAGTTATTAATTCATATTTAACATTGTGTTCTTTAAATTCTTTTGCCATCATCACTGATTGTTCATATGGCACATCAGTATCATTTGTACCATGGATAAGAATAGTTGGTGGATAATCAGGTGTTACGTTTTTTACAGGCATATAGGGAAAAAACTTTTCTGCTTCAGTATTAGGGTCCCAGCCAGAAACAACTTTCGGCCAAATCCCATGTTTACGGCAATATCGATAAAAAGAAGGTCTGTCACCTTTTCCTGCTGAATTTGAGATTGGAGGACCATTGACAAGTTGCCACGCCTCCTGTTCACTAATATTGCTGGAATGATGTTTGCTGGGTGTGCTATACCAATCACCAATTAGATCACCATATCCCCAAAGTACAACCAACACTGTTGGTTTGGGTTTTACCCGAAAACCTGATGTTAAAGTGAGATACCCGCCTGCTGAATCTCCAATAACTGCAATTTTACTAGTATCAACCTCGAGTAACTCTTCCCCATATTCACGAATCCAGACAAATACATCTTCAAGGTCTTCAATAATATCCGGAAGTTTTGTTTCTGGTGCTAAACGATAATCAATATTGACTATTGCATAACCGGCTTTTAGAAATCTGTCGTATGTCTCCATGCCCATCTCTCTTATTCCCATAATCAGGGCCCCGCCATGAATCCTTACAAGTACAGGCCTGATAACATTATCATTAAATCGATGAACATCAACTTTTATTTCCAAATCTCCAACCCGTTTGTAAGTGTAGGTTTTAATCGAAATTTCTTTCTTATCTGCAAAAAGCTGTGATACAAATGGTGATAAAATAGCTGTGCTACCCGAAAATTTAAGAAATTTTCGTCGTGATAAATTTTTCAATTTATTCTCCTTTCTAATTTTGAGGTGGATAATCTAATTTGCGATTCCACCACCATATAAAATCACTTCCTCTACTTTTAACTTTTTGAGTTGCTTTAATATATTCAGGAAGTGTAGCATAATCTGTATCACTTAAATCAAATGGATAGTCAAATTTATTTAAATACTTCTGCAACTCTTCTTGTAAAAGATTAAACTGTTCTGAATATTTTGGATTATTTGCCAGATTAAGCTGTTCGTAAGGATCATTTTTGAGATCATAAAGCTGATCGGCATCGAAATAACCAGGATAATATTCCTGACTGATATATGCATGTGCAAAAACTTCACTACCTAAATGTGTGATAACATCATGTTTTCCGGTAATCAGATCGTTAATAACATTTTTAGGAAATCGCATTGAAATTAGTTTGAAGTCACCATTACTTACTGCTCGTGTATAACCTTCTTCAAAATACAAGAATTTTCTGCTAATATTTTTTTTGCTTTTTAATATTGGAGCAAAACTAAAACCATCAATCTGTGCATCATTTTCTAATTTTACATTGCCAATTTCTGCAAATGTTGGCAGGAAATCGACAAAACTTATTAGATCTGAACAAGTGCTGCCTGACTTTACTTTCTCTGGCCATTTTAGTAGAAAAGGTACATGTACACCCTTATTATAGACTGTAGATTTTGCAGGTTCTGTATTATGATCTGCTGTTAATATTACAATAGTATTATCAGTTAAGTTTAAGTCCTCCAACTTTTTCATCAATGCACCTATCTGGTCATCCATATATAAAATCCCGGCATTGTAATGATTTATATGATCTTCTACTTTTTCGCCATGTTTTATGTTTAAACTATCCAGTCTTTTCAAAATAGTCTTGCGGGAAGGATGATATTTGAAAGGATCTTTCATACGACCCTCAGGTGTAAATCGAGCATCCTCAAATACATTCTCATAAAGATGGGGTCCATGAAGTGTTGTTGTATTAAAATTAAGAAAAAATGGTTTATCTTTAGGAATGGATTCCAAAAACTCAACGCCTCCTTTTGTTATCCATTCAAGATTATGTTTTCGAACAGCTTTTACAGGTAATTCTTCCGAGTTTTCCCATAATGCAGATCCAACAAAATCAGCACCGGTAAGTCTTTGGATTTCTTTTGAAATTAATTTTTGATAATTTGACAAAAGTCTATCGGCTTCATTACTGTCCGGATCGATATCTTCCTGAATTTTCACAAAGCCATGCTTTTCAGATTTGTCAAACTCTAAACCGCCAATATGAAATTTGCCAACAAACCCTGTATAATAACCACCTTTACTTAATACTTTATGCAAAGTAAGATTGTTTTCAGTAATATGTGTATTCCATTTGATATTATAAGGACTGCTCTTGGGATTTTCAGAAGTAAATTCATCATGTTCTGATCTTCCCGGGAATTGCCCTGTCATAATACTATATCTACTAGGTGTACATGCTGCTGAAACGGCATAAGCATTTGTAAACATCATACCTTGTTTGGCTAGTTTATCAATATTAGGAGTTGGAACACTACCTCCATAATTACTCCAATTCTTAAAACCATCATAACAACTCCAATGCTCAAATCCAACATCATCAGTCATAATCAGGACGATATTTGGCTTTTGCTTATTAGTACAGGATGAAAACATGCCGGATGTTAAAGCAATTGCGGCTGATCCGGCACTTAATTTTGCTATAAAGTCGCGACGATTAATTTTATTATTAGGCATTATTCAATTTTCCTTTCAAATTTGTATTATTAAATGATAGATGAGAATCCATATTTATGTAGTTTCTAATAATAAAAATCATCAGTATGATCCAAGTTTTTTTGCTAAATTGACTATTTGTCTGAAATCCTCGAGACTAACACTTGAAGGAACAGAATGATCTGAAGAGAAAATATAACCGCCATTTTGTTTCATTACCGGAACAACACGTTCCATCTCAGCCCGAATTTGATCCGGGTGATCCCATAATACAGCATTTATACCACCATGCAAAACAAGTTCATTTCCATAGTCCTTTTTAATTTGCACCGGATTCATTCCAGCCTTTACCTCCAGCGGATTTAAAGCATCAAGACCAATATCTATTAGTTCCGGTATAAACGGATTAACGTCACCGCATGAATGCAGGTGGGCTTTTATTCCCTTTGCGTGTGCCCATTCAATAGCACGTTTATGAAACGGCTTAATCAAATTCCGATACATATCTAATGAAAAGAATTGCATTCCTTTATACCCCATATCATCAGGCCATCCAATACAGTCGAAGTGATATCCGGCATCCCATATTTGATCTAGAAGTGCAAGACCCAGATCCAACTCTTTTTCGAACATTTCTTTGCACCATTCTGGATCCATAGTGAGAGCAATAAGAAATGTTTCTGTACCAACAATCCAGGAATGGGTTACATCAAACCCAAACCAAAGACCAGCATTAATCCAACTGCCATTTTTAAACCATTTTGAATAATTTTCTTTTAGATGCTTCCAATTTATTCTATCCTTTGCAGGGGCCATCCGGTCTTTTATTTTATTCCAACTTTCCCGATCTTTGATTGTAAAGTCCAGAAATTCAGGAGTTGATGTGATATGTTTCCAATTCTTTAATGTTGCACCCCAGGAGGTTGTATAAATTGAATATTCATCTGTTTCTTCAATTATTTTCTCCGGAAAACGAGGTGAATTATCAGCGTCTATCTGTGCAACATGGTCAAGTCCAAAAAACTCTACATAGTCCGAACTCTTAGGCATTCCTTCATTATGCCATCGTTCAATGGTTGAATCCCAGGGATCATCAATAATTGGAATACGATCTGCATCACGATGCTCGTACATTCTGGTAAAACGTTCTTTCGATGTTAATTTTTCCATTTATTCTATCCTGTCTAAATTTTTTCATTCATTTTTTTTATTAAACTTTTAACAATACCTTATTCATTCAGCATTATTTTAATAAAAGCATTTTCTTAACTGTTGTAAAATGTTCTGTTTTTAATCTGTAAAAATAGACACCTGAGGCAAAATTACTGGCATTAAAAGTATATTGATACAAACCGGCATTCTGTGTAGTTTTCACAAGTGTTTGAACTTTTTGACCTAGAATATTGTATATCTTTATCTCAACTTTTGACATTTTGCCTAATGAATATTGAATCGTTGTTGTTGGATTGAACGGATTAGGATAATTTTGATATAGTTTAAATCCCTGTGGTACTGGTGGTTCTTCTATATTGGTAACTAAACTGTCATAATTACCAATTAGGGTTGTAACACTTTTTGCAGGAAGTGCAATAGGACTCCCAGATAATTCATT
Organism: Fidelibacterota bacterium; assembly: GCA_029939785.1. Lineage (GTDB taxonomy): Bacteria > Fidelibacterota > UBA2242 > UBA2242 > JAFGTP01 > JAOZSG01. The sequence goes on from JAOZSG010000028.1 coordinate 4,476, forward strand.
ACTAACAAACTCAAAATTCATATTTTCAGCTGATGTATAAATATCATATCCATCATTAATTGTAGCTCCTGAAACAGTAACACTTTTTGGCATTGCACTTTTATTAATGATTACTGTGGAAACTGTTTTATCTGTTTCATGAATAAAAGATGATACCATTATATCATTATCATCCGAAACTGTTCTGATTCTGACCGCACCGGGACGAATATACTTGAAATAATTTTTGGATGTGTAAAAATGAGATGTTGGAATTCCTTTATCGATCAACATACCCTCAAGTTTCATCTGTGTCCATAAACTGATATTACCATATACAATAGAACCATGAATTCCTATGGCAAGTGTAAGTGCACTATTCCATCCGGTATATTGGGGTGAAGATTCGGACATCCACAATTCCTTAGGATGGTTACATTGTTGAGATACTTTCCAAATATCTTTCCATCCATCAAAAGTAGGATTTGCCTCACCAATACCATCAGTATCATAATTATGGGTTGCAATTATATCGGTATATTTATCCGCCTGAGAATTATTT
>JAOZSG010000028.1:5026-16475 GCA_029939785.1 Fidelibacterota bacterium
TTACGGCTTTAATATAATCAGTAACAGGATAATGAAACTGTGTAAAAACCTGCTCCGGCATAAAAATTTTTGTAGCAATTCCTTCCCGTTCAAATCTTTCACCAATAACAGCACATAATTTTGCCAATTCAACCGGACTAAAAATAGCTGATGCATAAGGCTCGCAAAATGCCGGCTCATTTTGAGGACTAATTGCATAAAGATCAATACCGGCTCTTGCTTTAAACATTTTGATAACAGCAACCATGCTTTCTGCAAACTCATCATAATAATAAGGTTCCAAAATATTATCAGTATCTTCATAATTTGGTGCTGCTGCACCTCCGTAAGCAACTGATAGATTTCTTTTCATCCATGCAGGTGGAGAAAATGATGTTAAAATAAATGTTTCAACTCCCAACTCTTTCATTCTTCGGTAATGATCAAAATCAAAAACATCATAATCAAATGCTTCAAGATCAAGTACGTTGGGATCATTGTTATCATTTACAGGCTCTACCTGTCGTAGCATACCGATTCTTATAGCAGATGCTGCAAGTTTATCAGCATATAGATCAAGATAATTATACCCACTGGGCATTGCTCCTAATCCACGCATTGTCTGCCGTTTGTCCTGCGGAAACAATTCTATAGCAACAGAATTTCCTGGTTCATCATCTAATACATTTATAGCAATATTTATTGATTTATCATTTGACCCATCAGCAGAGACATTAACTGTTATTTCTACTTCTCCGATACCGGCATTTGGCTGATATGTCAGTGTTGCTACTCCATCCTCACTGACTGTACCAATCTGTGGATTGGGAATAAATGTTGTATCACTACTTATCGCTGTAACTATTGGTAATACACTTCCATTATTTCCATCGGAAATTCCATTTAGTGTGATAGTTTGCTCACCGGAACCAATAAATAATGTTTGATCTGCTACAGGATTAACAGTACATGTTGGAATAATTACAGGTACAAGAGAATCATTTACAGCACTACCAATATTAATATTTGTAATATAAACAGTACCGTTATTTACAGGAAATGGCCAACCAAAATTTGAAGCATAATTGATTAAAATCTTTTGGATACGTTTAACATCCAATTCTTGGCTTTCACTATTACTCATCCCGAGTTTACTTCGAAAATCCATAACTACAGTTTTCCATTCACCCGTAGTAACAGTCTTTCTCTGTGCATGAGCAGCTGCTGCATTTCTATCTAAATTATTATCCCAGCCATCATCCCAAAAATAGCAATGTGTTTGACCGGATTTACCGGCAAAATCGCCACCCTCAAAGTAAATATCATAACTCAGATACCGATGATCATCTACATTAATTTCCGGAAAACCAACCCATAATCCATGCCAACAGGTTTTATTTACAATTTCACTCTTAATAACATTATCCTTACCATGGAATGAACCAAAATCTATAATCTGAGTTTCACCTAATCCTTCCACGTTCCAATCACCGGCAACAAGAGAGTCTTTGGGCAATATTTCTTCGGCAATAAACTCACTCATAGGAAGTGAATAACCGGTAAGAGGTAATAGACCTACTTCAATATTAAAATCTATTTGTGTCTGTGTATTTCCATTATTTGCACCGGTGCCGCCATCATCAGTGATAGTTAGGCTAATAGTTGTTTTTCCGGTACCAATCGGCGTGTAAACAAACTGGGCTGTAGAATTTCCGTGAGTATAATTCAGGGTGATATCAGCATCAGTAATAACATTCTGATCTGAACTCGTAGCAGTAACGACTAAATTTTGATCACTGTTATCTCCATCACCAATACCGGTTAAACTAATTATTTGTTCTCCATTTTCAAGATAAACAAAACTATCAGAAATAAAATCAATTACAGGTTCATAATTATACTGACTGAAAGCATCAATTTTTAAAATACTTGTATTCGTATTGTTGATAGAATATTGGTCATTTAAACCAACAGAAATTTCTATACCATTTGAAGTCTGTTTAGGGATTAATGTAAGTTTGGCAGTTGTTTCTCCTTCAATATAATCGATAAAAATATTACTATCCGGCATAGCAGTCTGATTATTACTGAATCCACTGATAAGTAAAGGTTGTTCAATAGTCGAATTTCCATCATGTATTCCTGTTAATCCTACAATAATTGTATCTCCGACCATCACATCCATATCAGACATTAAATCCATTGAAGGTGGATAGTTTCCTTCAATTTCAATAGGTACAAGAACTGAATTATCAGTGTATCCTGAACTTGCTATCGACGTAACAGTCAAAGTGTCAAATCCTATGAAATCCGATTGACAGTCAAAAGTAATTGTTGACATTTTATTGTTTATATTTGAGATTACAATATTTGTAATTGATGATTCACCGCCAGTTACAATAATGTTTTCAGCGTTTTTAAGATCAAATATATGAATTTTATTGCTTGTAGAATTAACAAATACAAGTGGTTCTTGAACTCCATTAATTCCCGCCAGCATTTCAGCATCTGTTCCAAATTTTAATTCATCAATAAAAATTTCTGTTTCAAGACCTTCATAAGCGTTACCGTTTGGAGTTAAATATAATTTCGTAATGTGTTCCAAATCAATATTACGATATGAACTAAAGTCAATATAATAAGTAACAAAAGTATTGGTGGCATTAATTTTTATATTAATCGGAAAATTTTTGTTTTCTCCATCAACAATATAGGCAGTAAGTAAAAAGGGCGAACTGGTTTTTAATCTCAAATTCAAATATGGATTTGTAGTAATATTGATTGTATCGCCAATAGTGTATGTGACTGCCTGCCATTTCTTTGGCTCTTTGTCAACTGAAATATGAAGTAATCCATCTTCTTGACTAAAACTAAAAGATGGCGGACCTGATACTTGTATTTCTCCATTAAATGCATCTGAATATCCTGTTTGTTGTGCAAAAGCAAATGTTGCACTGAATAGCATAACGAGTGTTATGCTTTTGATAAATATTCTCATCTTGTTTCTCCTTTTTTTATAGGTATTTAGGTCATGCTCTCTTGATTGTTTTACATAAAAATCTACATTCTTAAAAACAAAGTTCGTCCCACTTTTTTCTGCCCATATCATGATATGGCAATTTTTCAATTTTAATATGTGGATATTTTTTTGCGATTTGTGCAATGTGAAATGCGTGCTCATCGTCATCATTAATACCTGGTATTATCGGACATCTTAATATTAAATCCACTTTTCGTTCACATAACTTAAAAAGATTTTCAATAATCAGTTCGTTTGATTTTCCTGTGTATTTTTTATGCTTTAATGAATCTGTTATTTTATAATCATAATGAAAAAGATCCACATAAGGAATCAGTTCCTCAAACAACTCCCATTTTGCAAAACCACATGTATCAAGACAGGTATGGATTTTTTCAGATTTTAATGATTTTAGCAGTGCTTTCGTAAATTCAAATTGCAATAATGGTTCACCACCTGTAATAGTTACTCCACCACCGGATTCCTCAAAATAATCCCTGTCTTTTACAGCTTCAAAAATTACATCATCAACCGACATCTCTTTACCAACGATTTTTTCTACTGTTTTTCCACCAACTGATATTCGTTGAATTTGTGGTTTAAGTAAAAAAGATTCCGGGTTGTGACACCATTCACATCTTAATGGACATCCTTTTAAAAATAATGCAGTTCTAATTCCAGGGCCATCATACAATGCAAATCTCTGTATATCGAAAACAATGCCTTTCATTTTATTCCAGGAATTTCTTCAGCATTTTTTCAGCTCTTTTGTTGATTTTACAATTATCAAAACTAAAAGATTTAGCCATTTCTATGATTTCTTCTTTGGAATATTCTTTTAATTTCATTAGAAATGAATCTAATAATAAAAGTTCTACATTTCTTCTGGCTTCTCTAACACGATGTTGTGTGTATTCAAAATCTAAATCAGGAAAGATTTTTCTCACTCCATCAAAAAATACTGATTGAACTTTTGCATCAGCATGATAATTAACCCAGCATAAATCTTTTAATTTTTCGGCTTCTTCTTTAACATCTTCTCTATTTATAAATTTCATCCATGGAGAGTTTTCTTCCGGATTTACAAATCCAAAACTACCAATATCCTTATAGCACCAAATAGCCCAGTGAAATCCCTCTGAATTAAAAATGTCTAATTGTTCTTCAGTTAATTTGAATATTTCTTCAGTTGCAACACTATTATATCCAATTCCAAACTCAGCAAACAGAGTTGGTCTTTGAATTCTGGCGACATCAGCTCTTATGTCAATATTTTCTTTTAAAATTTCTCTATTTGCAAAATCACATGGATACTCAACTAAATCTGAGTATGGTATAGATTCATAAGGATAATAATGAGGAGATGGAATCATTTGAGCATCTAATGCAAAAACATCATCAGTTAAACTTGCTGTATTTTTTCCCCATCCATTTGCAACTAAAACAAAAATATGATTAGGATCAACTTTTCTCAAAGCAGGAACAATGTCATGGTAAAAATCCTGAACCAGTTTATCATCCTGATTCATTGGAGATGGTGCAACCGGCTCACCCAATAACTCGTAACCCATAACTGTAGGCTCATTTTTGTAGCGTTTTGCAATTTCTTTCCAAAGATTTATAGTTCTTGTTTGAAAATCTTTTTCTTTCCAGAATAATGCTTCCGGTAAAATACAATCGACATTCCAATCTACCGCCTGGCATCCTGGAGCAGCATGTAAATCTAAAAGCACAAACATATCATATTTTTTTGCTAATTCAATAACATAATCAAAAACTTTAAAACCTTCTTCTTTATAAACTCCTGGATTCATACCATCTTCTAACATTCTGTAGTTGAAAGGAAGTCTGATAAAATTCATGCCTAAACTATGAAGATATTCAAAATCTTTTTCACCGATGTAAGATTCCTGCCATTCTTTAAAAAATGCCTGACCATTTTCTCCAAGAATTGCATCGAATCGCTCACGAATTTTATGTTCTATGTATGGGATTCCACTCATATGATCTTCGAGAACCAACCAACCACCAAGAGAGACTCCTTTTAACTGAAGTTTTTCTCCCTGATACATCAAATCTAATCCTTTTACCTGAACAAATTTTTTATTCATTTTTTTACCTTTTTATTTTTTTAGACAGGATTAACAGGATTTACTGGATAAGAATAATTTATCATGCTGTTAATAATGTTGATCTTGTCTAAAATTTTTCCTTTCGTTTTTTTTACAGAACTTTTCACGCTCTTGTTCCCAAAGCCCTCAGGCTGTGTGACAATATGATAAAGTTGTCACTTCGTAGTCTCACTTCGACGGGCTCAGCGTGACAGAGTTGTGGAAAAACGACATTCTCATACAGGCTGCCCTCTTTAGGAACTCTGCGATCTTTGCGGTCTCTGCTGTGCTGTGCGAAACATCGTGAAGCATAGCGTTAAAAAATACTTTTTGTGGTTTCATCAATCCTGTCTATATTTTTCACAAAACTTTTACTACTACCTTATTATTCACTGATTGTTTTAATCTACACGAATGAATAACCTATAATATTTTTTATCCGTGTATATTTCAATAATCCGTGAGCAATATTTTTAAATCGTCAACTACCTATTTACTAAGCATTAAATGTTCTTGTCAGAATTTCCTGCTGAATATCTTTATCAAGTTCCACAAATCTTGCACTCCAACCTCCAACACGAACCATAAGATTTGCATATTTCTCAGGTTCTTTCATTGCATTTAATAAATCATCCTTATTTAAAACTGTTAGCATTGCTTGTGCTCCACCTTTTTTCCAATATGTGTTAAGCAAAGCCATAAGTTTTGGATAAAGTTTTTCACTAAACATTTCTTTACCAAACTTCATATTCTGAACAGCTCCTGCATGAATATCCGTATCAAACTTTACCAATGAATTCAAAAATGCTGTGACTCCGTTTGTATCACATCCTGATTGTGGATTGTTTCCATTTGCCAAAAAAGTAAATGCTTTTCGACCATCTGGTGATGCAAGTGTGTGTCGTCCTAAAATAGTATTTGCAGAATTGTTAATTATAACTATTAAGTATGAATCCATTCCAAATTTTTCTGCTTGTGCCTGTGTTGTATTGCAAATAGTTTTATGAACTTTACGAACCATTGCATCAACTTCAGCATTATCATTGCCATACTTTGGAGCATCAAGCAACATTTTTTGAATTTCTTCATATCCTTCAAAGTCAGCGTTCAAAGCCAATATTAATTCATTAGGAGAAATTTTCTTTTCATCATAAACTAATTTTTTGATTGCATATAAACTATCAGAAGCATTAATCTGTCCATAAGATTCCAGAGTTCCACCTAAATGATTAAGACCACCATTAAAAATTGCTTTTCCTCTTTCCAGACAGTCATCATAAAGCAATGTCCATAAATTATAGCCACATTCTTTACCTACAACATCATATTCCAGTTTCTGCTGTTCTGCCATTTTTACACACCAATATTCAATGTTTTCTTCAAAAGCAGAATACAAATCGTCAAAACTTTTAAAATCTTTTAATGCACCTTTTGGAATACCTACAGTTCTGTCTGTTAATCTTTCATGACCATTACGAATTACAGTTTCCAGAATTTTCGTAATATTGAAAACTCCACTTGGTGTTCCAAAACTTTTTTTATAAATAACATATTCACCGCAACCAAAAGGCATATATTGTTCAGCCATTTCATAAGTAATGTTCATAGATTTTTGTACAGACGGAATATTTACATCATCATTATATAACATCGGATGTGTTCGTCCTTCACCAATTGATTTCATTGCGTGTTCGTACAAACTTTCATCTTGTCCTTTATAAAATCGTAATGACAATTGAGGAAGTGGTAGTATAACAGTTCGGGTTGCTTCAATCGCTACATGTGCAAATTTGTTTGCATTTTCTTCATTTCTACGACCTTTACCACCAATAATGATGCGGTTATCATAAGGTGCACCATTATCGTTAATTATTTTCCATAATGACTTAGTAATTTTCAGAGCTGATTCTTCTGTCAAATTTCCGTTTGCCAAATCTGAAACATAGAGATCACCAAAATACTCATCCATTCTGCCGAAAGAATAAGCACCGGAAACTACTCCATAAATAAGCATTAACTGCATTGCTTGTCGAAGATTTGCAGGTTTGTTTTCAGTGATAAATATTAATGTTTTCTTAATTTCAAGCAATTCTTTTTTTCGTTCATCACAATCTGAACTCTTAGCAAGTTCTTCAGCTTGTTTCGCATAGAATAAACATACATCACTAATATTATTTAAGGATAATAAGATTCCATCAAATAGTTCTGTATCACCATTTTTCTCTAATGCTTTTTGTCGATGTTCCTTAACGATCTTTATTAAACCCGGAATACCATTTAAAATTAATTTGTCCCAATCCCAATGAGGACCTGCCATACGATACAATGGATATGCCGGATGAGCAGTTTCTTTGAAGCCCATCCATTCATCATAAGGTATTGCATCTGCTAATTCTTTTGAGTAGGAATTGCGGATTTTATAATGCATAGTTTCCTTTTTCCAGAATTCTTTGATTTCAGATAATTGATCTGTAATATTCTTACTAGGTTTTAACACTTCAATTTTTTGATCTATTACTTCATCATGGCAATAATATCCGCTCGAAGGTCCGGCTCCGGGTGCTAATCCCAAAAAACCTATTCCGGATATATGCTCTGTATTTGGATTCCAATTATTTCTAATTTTATCAATCCCGGGTGTTGCTACATATCTTCCGGCAAATAAATCACCATTTTCTATTGGAGAAAGTGCAGCAGGAAACATTTCGGCTATGCATTTTGCTTCCCTAATTGCCGGATGAGCATTAATATTTTCTTTATATACTCTTGTGAAATTTATTTCAACATCAAAATTACTTTTCATAATATTATCCTATAATTTAACTTGTATTGTCAGGCCTGGTTTTTTTTCAGCCATACGCATGATTTGAATATCTTCATAAGCCATACGAATATCCGGAGTATGACCCGGTAAGTCAGTATTATTTACGATAGATTCTGCAACAGTATCATAAGCTGTTTTTTCTAATTCTTTTACTTCCCATTTTTTATTTTCGCCATTACGGGAAGCGACGACAAAAGTACCGGAATCGTCAGATTGAGTTGTCAATCTCCAGCCTTGATCCGTTACCATATACATAATATCAATATGTTCCCGATCATTACCTTCCTGACTAAAAACTTCCAGATCTGCTGCCCATGTGATGAACAAATGTGCTGAACCATTATTTTTAAAATCAATTTTCATAGATTCAGTATCATTACATTTTAAATTATGAGCATGATTATCAGAAAAAAATGTGCATTGAGTGGCTGGTCGGTTCATTAGATAACGGGATGTATTCAGATTATGAATCATTGCATCCATGAAAGGCCCACCATTCTTTTCCGGATCTGTTGCCCAATCATTCCATTCCGGATAATGATGTATCCAATCCTGTTTATAAAGTGCAAGATTTCCAATTTCATTACTATCAAAAATATTTTTATAGGTTTCAATCTCAGCGTCTCCTGTACGACCATAAAACACACCACATTTAATCTTGCTGTTTTCAACTGCTTTTACCATTTCACGACAATCGTCGATACTTGCTGCCAGAGGTTTTGTAGTAATAATATGTTTACCTGCTTTAACTGCTTTTAATACATATTCTTTACGAATCCATGGTGGTACAAACAAACAGACAATATCTATTTCATTGTCATTGAAAATTTCATCAACGGATTCTACAATCCTACCTTCTAATTTTTTATTAAGTATTTCTGCTTGTTTCCTGTTTGTATCAAACAAAGATTTAACTTTGACTTTTTTGCTATTATTTATTGTACCTGATTCCCAGCGACATACATAGTCACCACAACCGATAATTGCCATATTTAATATATTACTCATATTTTCTCCTCTAGATCATTTACCGCGAATAGACGCTAATAAACGCTAATATTGTTATGTTTACTCGTTCCCAAAGTCCTCTTTGGGAATGCCATCGAATATCCTCTAATTCAATAAATATATTCATACTACTGATGTTATTTTTCATAAGCTTTGATTATTGTATCCAGTAATTGATTATTGCCTTTGTCTATACGCATTCTTTTTGGATCTGATTCAAACCATTTAATTGTTCGTTCAATTCCTTTTTTGAATGGAATTGTTGCTACAAAACCCGGGACAAAAGTTTTAATTTTACTATTATCAAAAATAGTACTTACTGCTTTATCACCCAATAAATTACCCCACATCCAATCCTGACCTTCTTTTTCGGCAACGGTACAAATAAAATCTGTTGGAATATGAATAATGTTTGCTTTAACACCGGCAGCTTCTGCTACTGCTTCATATATCTGATTCCATGTCAAAATTTCATCAGAAGTTATATGAAAAGCATGGCCAATCGCCTGTTGATGTCCAAGTAATCCAACAAATCCTTTTGCAAAATCATCAGAATGAGTAATAGTCCAGAGTGAAGAGCCATCACCATGAACAATCACTTTTTTACCCTGCTTCATTCGATCAATAATTGTGTAGTCGTCCCAACTTCCCATCGCAACCGGAATCACTGTATCATAGGTCAATGATGGACGGACAATAGTTATAGGAAATTGTTCTTCTCTATAAGCCCGATTTAATCTTTCCTCGCACGCAATTTTATCACGGGAATAATCCCAATATGGATTAGCCAATGGTGTTGATTCTGTGATAACAGGATGAGATAAAGGTTTCTGATAAGCCGATGCAGAACTGATAAAAATATATTGTTTGGTTTTACCCTTAAACAATTTAATATCTCTATTAATATCATCTTCCGTAAAAGCAATCCAATTCACTACAACATCCCAATTATGATCTGCCAGAGGAAGAGAATCAGGTTTGGATATATCTCCGATGATGGATTTTACATTTGGAATATCCACATCATTATTTCCACGATTTAGTACATATAAATCAATTCCATTCTCAATTGCTAATTTACTAACTGAGGTACTGATATTACCGGTACCGCCAATAAATAATACTTTCATAATTTTTACTCCTTATTTTAAATATTTTATACTTCTATTATTCAAATTAATTTGTTATTAATGTTCTTTTGCTACCATTTACCTGACAAAGTGTAGGGCTAATCCTGATTATCTCCGGTTTCTGAGTTTTATTACTGGTCTGATTAATTAGAAGTTGAGCGGCATTCCGACCAATACTCTCCCAATCAATCGTCAATAATGTTGTCTGCATTTTTGGATAAAATAGTTTTTTGGAAAGAGTATCCTGAGCAGAACTTAGTGACCAGTCTTCAAAATGAACCATTTCAAGATTTTTAAGTGAAGGAGGTAATATGCCATTATCACCCTCCATTGGATAGAGTAAAGACAGACTAATGAAACTATTGTCCACAAATAATGCAGTTGGTGGAGACTTAAGTTCAAGTAATTCATTCACTTGATTACGTAAAGGTTGCCAATCATCATCCCATGGACCAGCATGAAATGACTTCACGTATTTCATATCTACATCTATTTCAGCATCAGACAACGCTGCCTGAAAACCAGCATATTTTTTTTTGCTATTTATTCTCGCTTCATTTATCAACCATTGAACAATGGCAATGCGTTTGTGCCCTCGCTTTAATAGATGTGATGTTGCTATATATGCTCCGGAAAAACTATCTGTTACAACAGCATTATAATTTGGAATTTCTATATCATAACCTAATTGGACAAAAGGAATTTTATGCTTTGTAAATAAAATACAGGCTTCATTGAGGTATGAAGAATCAGAATTAATTAGAATTCCACTTGGTTTTCGATCAATAATTTTTTTTAATTGGGAAAGAGTGTTATTCTTTTTTCCATAATCCGATTGTATTAAAAACTCCACTTGCAAAGAGAGATCAGCATTATCAAATGTTTGTTGCATACCACTTAGCTGCTCCATAACAATAGTAGTCTTACCAGAAGCCTCAATACGCGATAGATCAACGAGATAATAAAATGGTGATCGTGCAAACTTTGGTCGATAACCATTTTTTTCCAATAAAATAAGTACTTTGTTACGTACTTTTTCTGAGGCTCTGCCTTTTCCATTAAGTATTAATGAAACCATTGACTGGGATACCTTTGCCAGTTCAGCTATTTCTTTTAATGTTTGTTTTGATTGTTTTTTCATTTCAAACTATTCCTGATAAATAATTAATCATATTTCAATATTAAATAGCGTTATCAATTATAACTCTGATTATCAATTCTGTTCTATAAAAAAATACATGTTAAAAATCATGACATGATAATATAATGATCAACTTATTACCAATCAATTGATTTTTTCCTTTTTGTCATTTTATTAAAAAGAATTTACCGGATTGTTTAAAATTAGTTTTATCCTGTTTGTCTGGTTAATCTTGTT
>JAOZSG010000292.1 GCA_029939785.1 Fidelibacterota bacterium
AATTCTTTATGGAATAATAGCTTCGGTTTCAATTGACAAATTATTTATAGCCGGAATTATTCCAGGTCTTTTGTTAATTACAATTTTATCTGTTTATTCTATTAAAAAAGATAAAAATACTCGTTTTAAAATCTCAGCATTTTCCATTTCTAAAATTTATACGAATCTAAAAAAGTGTAAATGGGAGTTACCAATTCCAATAATAATTTTAGGTGGAATTTACGGAGGAATATTTACAGTTGTAGAGGCTGCAGCAGTTACAGCGTTTTACATATTTATTGTAGAATTTTTTATAACAAAAGATCTAAATATCAAAAAAGATTTAGTTAATATTATGAGGGATAGCACCCGATTGGTTGGTGGAATTTTGATAATTCTTGCAACAGCTATGGGACTTACAGCTTTTTTAATAGATGCTCAAATTCCTCAATCATTGATGGAATTGATAAAGACAAATATTTCTTCTAAATATACTTTTCTATTATTGTTGAATATTTTTTTGTTAATCACCGGCTCATTACTCGATATATTTTCAGCAACTATTGTTGTAGTCCCATTAATCACACCAATCGCAGAAACCTATGGAATTAATCCTATTCATCTTGGGATTATTTTTCTTACTAATCTGGAGATTGGATATATGACACCTCCTGTGGGTTTGAATCTTTTTATTTCCAGTTTTCGGTTTAACAAATCAATTTTATATCTTTATAAAGCAAGTTTACCATTTTTATTTTTACTATTAATAGCTTTGTTAATAATTACATATATTCCGGGCATAAGCCTGTTTTTAGTCGATTTTTTGTTCTAACACAACATACTGTATTAAGGACTATACATACGAATTATAAAAAACCAATAAGATTAGCATAATGAACAGGAAAACAAAATCGTTATCCTGTAAATCCTGTTAATCCTGTCAAAAATAGAAACAGGAGATAAAATGAATAAAAAGAACAGCATTTACATTGCTCTATCATTTATTTTTATTATTTCATTAGTACTCATTTTCTTAAAAAAAGATGGATTAACCAGAATTAAAAAATCAGGAAAATTAACAGTAATTACAGATAATAATGCAAATTGTTATTATATCTATAAAAATGAGCCAATGGGTTTTCAATATGAACTTATCAAGGGGTTTGCAGAATATCTTAATGTTGAATTAGAAATAATTACTCCTGACTGGCATGAAATATTTGATATTTTGGATAAAAATGAAACTGATATTATTGCATCAGATCTTACAATAACTAAAAATAGGCTGGAAAGAATTGATTTTTCTGAAGGATATTTACCAATTCAACAATATATTATTAAACATAAAAATAACAGCAAAATAAATGAACTAAAAGATTTAAATAATCAAACAATTCATATCAGAGGGAATACATCTTATGAAGAAAGATTACGGAGTTTAATTGATGAGGGTTATAAATTTGAATTAAAATTAAACGATGATCCGAGTGAAGAATTCATACGAAGAGTTTCAGAAGAGGAAATTGAATTAACTGTTTCAGATTCTCATATTGCACAATTGAATCGCAGATATTATCCGAATATTCAAATGGCTTTTCCAATTGAAGAAGAACAATGGCTTGCCTGGGCAGTAAAAAAGGGTAATAAAAAATTATTAGATGAAATAAACAGTTATTTTACCAAAATAAAAGAAAATGGTGATTTTGCAAAAATATATGAAAAATATTATGCAAATATTGAAATTTTTGATTATGTAGATTTAGTAAAATTTCATAAACGATTAGATACTCGATTACCAAAATATGTAGAATTAATAAAAAAAGAATCAGAGAAATATAATTTTGATTGGAGTTTTGTAGCATCTTTGATTTACCAGGAATCTCATTTTGATCCTAATGCAAAAAGTTACACCGGTGTTCGTGGACTTATGCAAATTACTCAGACAACAGCAAAAGAAATGGGAATAAAAAATAGATTAGATCCAATCCAAAGTATAAAAGGTGGTACAAAATATTTAAATAAAATTTATAAACGGTTTGATGACATAGAAGAATCGGAGAGAATGTTTTTCACATTAGCAAGTTATAATATTGGATATGGTCATGTGAGAGATGCTCAGAAAATTGCAGTCAAAGAAGGGAAAAACCCTAATATCTGGGATACAATGGAAGAAGTATTACCTTTACTCCGCTACAGAAAATATTATAAAGAAACCAAATATGGTTATGCTAGAGGAACAGAACCTGTAAGATATGTTAATAGAATTCGATCATATTATGAAATTTTACGTAGAAAAGAAATAGAATCATAATTCCTGATTTCTTGTGTTGTTAGAAAACAGAAAAATTAATATATTCCGCAGAGAAAAAATAAACAAGAGAAGAATCGAATGAATGATAAAGTAAAAAATGAAATTAAATCCTGGGCAATTGTAATATTAATAGCTTTGGCATTAAAAGCGACTGTAATTGAAGCTTATCAGATTCCAACTGGATCAATGGAAAATACAATCCTTGTCGGTGATTTTATATTGGGAAAAAAATTTACTTATGGAACCCGGACACCATCCTGGATAGGAATACCATGGACAAAAATTGGATTTAACATTCCCTATTTTCGTTTGCCAGGTTTCAGAAAACCAAAACAAGGTGATATCGTAATTTTTAAATATCCACTCGATACATCATTGAATTATATTAAAAGATGTATCGCAGGTCCGGGACAAACATTAGTTATTAAAGAAGGTCATGTTTATGTAGATGGAGAAAAATTTATTAATCCATCTGTTGATCCAAAACTGAATAAATTTGTAGATCAGATAGTTCATAGCCTTTCCAATAATAATATAAAAAAAATTGCTGTTTTAAATTTTTCAGATAATCAAAGAAAAACAATACCAAATTTCGGGAAATATTTTGCAGAAGAACTCTATTATAAGTTATCCGAAATAGAAAAACTTGAAGTATATGAAAGACATCAATTAACAGAAATTTTGGAAGAGAAAAAGATATCTTCCAAAAATCTATCAAAAAATACTATCAAAAACCTCGCTGAAATTCTAAATGTTGATGTCATAATATCAGGATCAACTACTTATAAGGGTACATACGTTGAAATTGATGCTCGTCTAACTTCTTGTGAATCAGGTCAGGTTATTTCAAATCCATCTATAAAGATATCCAATTATATAAAATTTGGAGATCACCTTAAACCTACAATTTTTCAGGAAAGAGGACTTTTCCCACCAAATTTAGGTAACAGAGATAATTATGGACCTTTATACGTACCCGCAAAAGGTGATACTTTATATTCTGATAAACAATCACTTTTTGTTATTAAAAATGTATCTGAACTTGCAGGTCATAAAATGAAATTAAACAATGGACAAATGTTTATTGATGATAAAGAAGCAGATTATTATATTGTTGAACAAGATCATTATTTTATGATGGG
Source organism: Fidelibacterota bacterium (assembly GCA_029939785.1). GTDB lineage: Bacteria > Fidelibacterota > UBA2242 > UBA2242 > JAFGTP01 > JAOZSG01. The sequence goes on from JAOZSG010000292.1 coordinate 3,433, forward strand.
CGATAATAGGCATAATAGTTCTGATAGTCGGTATTGGGGATTTGTACCATTTGATCTGATCCTTGGAAATCCGTTAATTACCTATATGTCATGGAATAAAGAAGTACCATTATACAATTTTACACAAAAAATACGATGGAAAAGAATAGGAAATATTCCAAACTAAATGAAATTAAATGAGTGACTGCCGCAAAGATTGGCTGAGTTTATACATTCATTTTCCCTTTTGTCGGAAAAAATGTAATTATTGTGATTTTTATTCAATAAATCAAATTTCAAAAATTAATACATTTGTTGAATCCTTATGTTCTGAAATTGCTTCTTATAATGAAATAATAAGCAATTCAAAAATTTATACAATATACATTGGTGGTGGTAGTCCGGATCTGCTTTCTATCGAAAATTTCAATAAAATTATAGATCAGATAAAACAATTTACTGACTTAAATCATCTTCAGGAATTTACTGTTGAGGTAAATCCAGGTAATATTTCAGATGAATTGCTACGTACATTTCATAGTCATGGAGTTAATAGAATTTCCATGGGTGTTCAATCCTTTATTGAAAAGGAATTACAAATATTAGGTAGAAGCCATACTATTTCTGATGTATATAAATCAATCGAATTGGTAAGAAAAGCAGGAATAAATTCATTAAGTCTGGATTTGATTTTCGGAATTCCTGGTCAGACGATTGATACTTGGAAATATTCTGTAGATAAAATAATCAAAACAGGTGTTAGGCATCTATCATTTTATAATCTTATTTATGAAACCGGTACAACCCTTGACTTAATGAAATCAAAAGGTGAGATAGAATCTGTAAATGAAAATATAGAATGGCAAATGTATCAGCTTGCTCATGATGTTTTAAATAAAAATGGGTATAATCATTATGAAATATCCAATTGGTGCCAGCCTGATAAAATTGCTCTTCATAATTCAGTATATTGGAATAATGGTAAATATCTTGGACTTGGTCCTGCAGCACATTCTTATAATAATGTAAAACGATGGTGGAATATCAGATCCGTTGATGATTATATAAATAAGTTATCTT
>JAOZSG010000029.1:0-15510 GCA_029939785.1 Fidelibacterota bacterium
TCTCAAATATTTAACTAAATATACTTTCATTATTTTTTCTACACAAGAAAAATATGATAAATATTTAAATATATTTTCATATCACCACCATAAAAATAAGGATTACTAATTATTTTTATAGCATTAAAGGATTAAATATTATTATTAAAATTTCAATTCTTAGGTATAAAATCAAACATATAAACCTAATGAAATGAGTATTTTTTATGATCTAAATTCGGGATAGTCAGTTTATATTTTCCAGAAATCCAATTTTCCAAATCAGAACAATACCATTTTGAAAATCTTCTATCAGAAGGACCTCCGGCAAGAACAGAATAAAATTCATCTTGATCTATTTCTGTAACAGTTCTAAATGAAGGCAAAAATGTAGTAGTACGTCCTGCACTTTTATATATTTGTCCCTGATGGATTGTTGCCCTATTTCCAATAGCAGTAATTGGTCCTTTATTAAATCCCATAAACTTTGGAGTTTTCTCACCCAACAAAATATTTTTCATTGTAAACTTCTGTACTTCTCCCCATTCTTTTGGAGTCACAGTAAGAGCTTTTGTAATAATTTTTCTATATAATTCATCTCTGGATTCTTTACCAAACCAAAGAGATTGTTCACTTAACAAAATTCTATCAAAATTAAAATAAAAATCAATAAATGTTCCTGTTTCTTCATTCAAATAATCTATTACTGTTTTATTAAATCCATTTGCTCCAAAAACTTCTTTATATAATTCTTTATAAATTTGTTCAAATAAAAAAGCACCTTTAGAATCGGAAGTATATTTCAAATCCCAATCAGCAAGTATTTTACCTTGTAATGTATCTGGAAGTAAAGGTCTGAATATTCTCATAAAATATTCCGCTTCAAGAGAATAAACATCAAAATGCATTTCAAACATATCATTTACATTAAAATCATCTCTTTTTTTTATAATATCCGCAATTCTATCTGCACGGTAAGAACCCATTGGCATATTGATCGGATTTGATGTTCCCCACGAATTAAGATCATTGTTGGACGTAGCAAAAAATCCTTGTTCAGGATTGACACATTTTGGTAGTTCGGTACAATCTAAAAATCCTTGCCAGTCATTCTCCTTTTTCCAACCTGGTAATGGAACAAAACCACTAACACCTTCACGCCGTTTTGGAACATTTCCGGACATTTGAAAACCAATATTATCCTGAGTATCAGCGAATACAAAACTCCAACCAGTCTCAACTTTACCAAAAATATCCATCCCATCTTCAACTGTTTTTACATCCCACATTTTAAATATTGAACTTATTGAGATTGCACCTGAATTTCCGGCTGCCCACTTTGTCGTGAGATAATAGCCACTGATATTTGGATCACCATCAAGAACTCCATGGTTGTTTTCGTAAAATATTACAGGAATATCCGATTTCTTTTTTCGTTTAATTATTTCTTTTCTTTGAGCAAAATCAAACCATTCATTTTCTCTAAAATACTTACTGTCTTTGCATTGTTCAATCCAGGAATCAACAGCATCTACAAATGCATAGGTTACTCCCCACGCAACATCTTTATTCCTACCACTTAAAATCCCCGGAATACCTGGCATTGATCCTCCAAGTAAATATTTTCCCTCCGATTTCAATACAATTTCACACCAGACATTAGGAAGTCTATTAACTTCCAGATGCGGATCATTCGCAACTATTGGATGTCCTGATTTCGTCTTTGATCCCGAAATTACCCAGTTATTTGATGCCATCATTCGTGGTGCTTTACCCCATAATTTGGATGGAACAATTCGATCTTGTAGTGTTACTTTTTTAAGAAGATCAATATCAAGACCACCTAATATCCCGGGAAAGAGTTCATTCAATTTTTCTTCTGAAATATCAGCCTGAACAAGTTCAACAAACAATCTTTCTATTTCTGACTGTGATTGAGCTAAGGTTAAATATCCAATCATCCTGGAAATGGTAATACAATCTTCCGGCAACCATATTTCCGGTTTATATCCAAGTAGTTTATACTCCCAGGGAGTTTTTTTTGCAAATGCTGCATTAATGCCATCACAATATGCTAACAGATATTCTTTTTCAGTTTGATCAATTTTTTTCAGTTGCTCTTTTACATTACCAGCCCAATTCATCTTTCGAAAAAACTTATCAACTTCAACTGATTCATCACTTGAATCTAATATCTCAGAAACCCTGCCTTGTCCGAGAATTCTCATCAACAATATTTGCATTCCACGATCAGTTGCATGGACATACCCTTGTCCCCAAAACATGTTTGCTAAAGTATCAGATTCAACATGTGGGGTTCCATTTGAATCTCGTGTAATTTGTAGACCGGATTTCATAACAATCTTTCTAATTTTTAAACCTGATAGTTTATACTATATTCTTTTAAAATCACAAATATTTTTATTAAAAAATGTATTAATACATATAAAAATTTCAGTTGTAAAGTAATGTAGATATAATTAGTTTAAACACTGTTTTTATTTTAAATAAATTTAAATATTTTAGGAGTGATAAATGCCTTTAAAAATTAATAATGAAATAATAAAAGATGACGTAATTTTTCATGAAATGAATCAGATGCGATCTGATTATCAACGTATGTTTGCCAGTCAATCCAAACGAGAACAAGAAGAACAGTTACTCGATTGGGCAAAAGAAAATATTATTGAAAGAATATTACTTCAACACGAAGCTGAAAAAAAAGATTTTGAAATTGATGAAAATGCCATTGAAGATCAATTACAATCAGTAAAAAAATCGTGGGATAATGAAGCAGATTTTTTAGAAGCATTAAAAAAAGAAGATAAGAGTATTGATGATTTAAAAAAAGATATCAAACTTCAGTTAAAATCTCAAAAACTCGTAGAAAACATCCAAAACAATGTTGTTACTGTAACAGAGGAAGATGCTCGTGATTATTATAGATCTGACCAGGGAAAATATAAAGTCCCGGAACAAATACACGCAAAACATATTGTAATTCATATAGATCAACAAACTACTCCCGAAAAAGCTATGGAAACAATTATGAGTGCAAAAGTTCAGATAGATATGGGAAAGGATTTTGAAGAAGTTGGAAATCAATATTCTCATTGTCCAAGTTCAGGTTTAGATCTTGGTTATTTTACAAGAGGACAAATGGTTCAAAATTTTGAAAATGTCGTTTTTAAAATGAAAGTTGGCGAAATTAGTGATGTTTTTCAAACTGAGTTTGGTTATCATATTGCAAAAGTCTATGATAGAAAAGATGAAACTCAATTATCTTTTTCACAAGTCAAGGATGATATTATTAAAAATTTGAATAAAGAGAGAAAAGAACAAGCTGTAATAAAATTTGTAGACAATCTGAAAAAAGATGTAAAAATAGAGTTCACTAAACCAAAATTAAAAGTTGAAAAAACAAATAAGCCACTTAGTTTCTTGCTGGTCAAGCCTGCAGGTCCTGATTGTAATATGGCTTGTGATTATTGTTTTTATCTCGAAAAGAAAGATTATTTTAATGAAACTGTAAAACACAGAATGAATGATAAAACTCTCGAAGCAATGATTAAACAATTAGGAGAAAGTTCAAGTCAACAGATTTCCCTGGGATTTCAAGGTGGCGAACCCACTTTAATGGGTTTGGAATATTATAAAAAAGCAATTCAATATCAAAAACAATATTGCAAAGGGAAACAGATTGGAAATTCTATCCAGACCAATGGAATTTTGATAGATGAAAAATGGGCAGAGTTTTTAAAGAAAAACCAATTCTTGGTTGGTCTGTCAATTGATGGGCCTCAACATATACATGATCACTACAGAAAACTTTCAGGCGGTCAGCCTTCCTGGCAAAAAGTTAATGATGTAGCAAAAATGTTAATGAAAAAAGGTGTTGCAGTAAATTCACTTTCTGTTGTAAATAGTCTTTCTGCTAATCATATCGAGGATACTTATACTTATCTGAAATCTTTGGGATTTAGTTTTATGCAGTTTATTCCGGCAGTTGAAACAGATAAAGATAATCCTGCTAAATCAGCCGATTTTTCTGTAACATCGGAACAATATGGCGATTTTTTATGCAAATTATTCGATTTATGGAAAAAGGATATTAAAAATGGCAGACCAACAATTTCTATCAGACTATTTGATGCTCTTTTTCATAAATATGTTGGCATGACTCCTCCTGAATGTACACTTCAGGCAGAATGCGGAACTTATATGGTAGTTGAACATAATGGCGATGTGTTTTCCTGTGATTTTTTCGTAGAACCTGAATGGAAATTGGGTAACGTGAATAAAGATAATTTGACAGAATTGTTGAATTCAGACAAACAGGACACTTTCGGCAAAATCAAATCCGAATTACCCAAAGAATGTGAAGAATGTGAATGGTTACATCTATGTCGTGGTGGATGTCCAAAAGATCGTATTCGTGATCCAAGAGACAATAATATTACACATTTTTGTCAATCATATAAAAAACTATTTGAGCATAGTGATAAATACTTCAAAAAACTTGCTGAAAAATATTTAGCAGAAATGAATCAGCAGCAACCAGAACAGGCAAAACCAAGATATGAACCTCCAGTAGAACCTTTGGTTGCCAATAATATAGGACGTAATGATCCTTGTCCATGTGGTAGTGGAAAAAAATATAAAAAGTGTTGTGGAAAAGACTAAATCATCGCCGAACAGGTAATGAAATATCAGAAATTCCATTTATATTTAAAACATAAATCATTTTTCTATCAGCACGAAGTATAACATACTCTGTTTTTACATTTTTTTGTTTATACAATCCATTTTGTTGTAATTTGTTAATATCAATATTATAAGCATGATAATTATTAAACATTACTCTATGTCCAGCATTAGAAATTGTTGAAAACTCACCATTTTCTTCAAAAACTTCTAATTCATCAGGATTTGGTGCTGATACTTTCATTGATTTTAATTTAAAAAATATAAAAAAACCTAAAATAGTGAAAATTGTATAATAATAATCTTCAGATACAAAATAGGCAATTAGGGCAATTACTAAAAAAACTACTAACAATATTGGTGCAATAAACTGTATTGCATTAGCAGAAGCCAAATAATATTGTTTTAAAAATAGGTTAAAATTTTCTTTTTCTTCATCTATTAATATTCGATTTGTTTTTTCTGATTCTATCATATTTTCCCTTTTATTTTTTATTGTATTACTCTAATTAATAGACTTTTCAATCTATGGTAAATACTTTTAACATCAGTATCGTTATTTCATAATAATATTCGGAACACCTCTAAAAACTCTATTCATAATCATATTTCAACACAGAGGTCACCAAGTTCGCAGAGATAAGTGCAGAGAAAATCATAGATAAACCTCGCGTCTCCTTTGAATTCTTTGCGACATCAATGTTTAGTTTTTCGAGGTTTCCTTCGGAAGTTGGTGCAAATCTGTTGCTAACTTTTTGCTTATATTTTTCCAGTCGTATTTATCAATAGCAACCTTACGCAAACTTTTCTTACTATCATCATCAACATAAAGAGCTTTTTTAACATTAGATATAATATCATTAACAGTTTGATCCGCATCTGGACTTAGTTTCATTAAATCTGACACATCAGGAGAAAGTGCGTGTGAAACAGAATCTATACTTGCTCCCATACCTGCAAAATACGTCCCGATAGGAAAACAACCTGATCCCATTGCCTCCAAAAATACAAGAGGTCCGGCTTCTGCTACAACAGATGGAAATATTGCAACATCACATGCTGAAAACAAATAACATAATTCTTTATGTGTTAGATATCCTGTAAAAAGTACTTTATCTTTATTTAAATATTTTTGTGCTTTTGTAAAATAATCTTCAAGTTCATTAGTTTTTTTCAAATGATCGAAAAATAGTTGAATTTCTTCAAGAGGTTTATTCCCATCCTCTTCGAGTTCTCTACCCCATTTTACAATATTATAGACTAAATCAGAATATCCACTTTGTAAAGCACTGATTAAAACCTCAAGGGACTCTCGCTGTGGTCCATGTCCTACAACGATTAAACGAGTATTTGGTTCAGTAGCAAGTATTTCAGATAAAGATGCAATAATTGAATGTAATCCTTTATTTGCTATCATTCTTCCAACAAACAGGATTATTTTTTCTTTTTCCCAATTTACACTCTGTAATTTTTGTTCAATATCTTCATCAGGCAATTTCGCATTATATTTAGATGAAATACTTATTGCTTCCAATAATTTTTCCTGAGAAATATTCTCTGTTATTTTATCCTGTAATTGCTGTACATGAGAAGGTGTTTTTCCACGCTCTACATTTTTTAATAATGAACATAATTTATCAATATTATTTTTCCGTTCTGCTACTTTTACAGGATTAAATAATGATGTATTGACACCGAGATTTAATTCTATCATTTTTGATTCAATATCTGTCAATGCGGGAAATAAATTCTTTACTCTGGTCTGTATTTCTTTACCAATAACGTATATTCGCTGAGCATCATCAAATGCACTTTCAGCAAATTTAAAAAACCTGTTATCTTTCTTTACAGCATATTCAATTGCACTACCATGAGGCATAATTGCAAAAGGAATATTCCGTAATTTTGATACTCGCTGTGCTACAACAGACATCAAAACTGCATGATTTGCATGTATTACATCCACATTATATTCATCAATAATTTGTGTAAGTATTTTTATGTTTGTCTGTAAATAACTTCCAATTACAGTATCACTGAGATTAATCATTGGTTGTACATCGGAAAATTCTTCGTATTTATCATAAACATATACGGGAAGTGTATTTCCTAACTCGGGTTTATGCATAATGCATTTGCCGAGATAAACAGAATCACGTTTTAATAGAATTTCTTTTTCCCCATTTGAATGATAAAGTATTACTTCACAAATAAAATCATATAATTCCGGATGATTTTCCTGACACATTAAATGGACAGTCTCACCATTTTCACACAAAGATTGAATAATAGATCGTGTCCACAAATTACTTCCTGATCCTTCAAGCAGATATCCGTGTAGAATTGCAATCATGTTAATCCTCTCTAAATTTTTTCTTTCATCTTTTTCAAATAATATATAAAACATAAATATTGAAAATTTATAAATCAAGTTATGTTGATCTTTACTGCTTGATTTAAATATGAAGGTTGTAATTTTTATTACATCTTTATATGTATTATGTGAATTCTCTTACTTGAATCTTGTTTTTTTAATAATTAACTTGAATTTTTCCCTCTAATAAAATAATTTTCACATAAGCGTCAGCTTAGACAAATTAACAAAGGCAAACAATATGAAGAAACGAAATTATTTTATATTTAGTATTATTCTCTTTTTATTTTTAAACATATATGGAGCATCAGGCGAAATAACAAATATTTTAGTTAACCAGCGAACAGATGGAAGTCAGTTAGTAGATATTTATTATGATCTTTCAGGAGATGGAACTTCATATTTTGTTACAATCAAATTAAGTCTGGACAATGGTATGTATGCAGATATCAATAATACTTCCGGTGATATTGGCAGCAAAATAGAAACAGGATTTGGAAAACATATAGTCTGGGATGTTGGTTCTGAATTTCCTGATACTTATAGTAGTCAGGCAAAAATTCAAATAACTGCAACAGTTAGCGATGTTGAATGGATCACAGTTCCATCCGGAGAATTTACTTTTGGCCAAAGTGATTTGATAGAGCAGATCAACTATGATTATCAAATAATGAAATATGAAGTAACAAATGCACAATACTTAATGTTTCTGAAAGAATCTTTAACAAATGGTAAAATCTCTGTTACAGAGAATAGTATTACAGGAAATTACAATAGTGAAGTAAAAGAATTTTATAACCTGGATGGAAATATTTCAGGAGGTAATCTTGGAAAAATAATTTGGGATGGCAGCACATTTTCAATTGATAATGAATATAAAAATCATCCTGTAATTTTGGTAACCTGGTATGGTGCGAATGCATTTGCAGAATTTTATGAGTATAAACTACCAACAGAACAGGAATGGGAAAAGGCAGCACGTGGGATTACCGGATATAATTTCCCCTGGGGAGAAATTTTAGAGACTGATCGTGCAAATTCCTGGGAAAGTGGTGATCCTTTTGATAACGGAACAACTCCTGTTGGATTTTATAATGGAACTAATTACGATGGTTATCAAACAACTGATGGCCCTTCACCTTATGGCACCTATGATCAGGTCGGTAATGTTTGGGAGTGGACAAATAGTTTTTACAGTGCTTCTGAAAGAGTAATAAAGGGAGGAGCATGGAACAGTAATACTCCTCATCTCAGATCATGGTTTCAATATTACAATAATACTGATGGTAAAACCAATATTGGTTTTCGTTGTATAAAAACAGAATAATAAATTATAGTCAGAAATAATTTTATGAAAAAAATATTAATAATATCAATTATTTTACTTTTATTTAATTTTGTAATGGGACAAGATTCCTATACATCTGAATCATCAGCATTTATCATTGACACAAAATCACCTGTAGTAAATGTGATAAAACCAAATGGCGGTGAGCAATACGAAATCTCTCAAAATATCTCTGTACAATGGACAGCTTTTGATGATAATTTTGCAACAACTCCTATTCAGATTATTTTCCAGAACATAAATTCCAATGATATTAATACACTTGGATATTTCAGTAATTCAGGTAATGCTTATGTGAATATTCCCAGTTCAATAAAAGGTCAGGGAATAGTAAAAATCATTGCAACAGATGCTTTTGGGAATATTTCTACAGATATAAGCAATGATTACTTCACGACTATTTTTACTTCTGATTTTTTTGTGCTGGACACAAAATTACCAATTATCAATCTAATATATCCAAGAGGTAATGAAGCCTATAAAGTCTGTGAGAATATTTCCATAGAATGGCTTGCAATGGATAATAGTTTTAATGAATCTCCCATTCAGTTTGCTTTTAAAAATAATGATGATAAATATGATACAATTCCAAATTTTTATAATAATTCCGGTATTTATAATATGGATATCCCTATTACGGTTCTAGGTCAGGGAAATGTAAAAATAATAGCACGGGATAAGTTTGGCAACATTGCTTCTGATGAAACACAGGAATCATTTTCCACTACAATATATAATCAAACTGAATTAGATATTAATAATAATCGAGTCACTTTTAATAACCTTGATGATGATAAAATAATTATTGAAAGTGTTATTTATAATTATGGTTCAGAAGCAGAAGATATTGAAGTAATTTTCATGGAGCAACCACTATCAGGTAGTGGTGATAATATTCAAATCGGCGATAAACAAATTATCCATAGTTTAAACACTATGGAAGGGAAAACAATATCAGTAGAATGGGCGAAAAAAAACAATTATCGTATTCATGTTATCATCGATCCTGACAATAAAATTCAGGAATCTTTAGAAACAAATAATTCAGCCTATTTTGATTATGGAGGTTATACTTCAGACTCACCGGTCATAAATTTTCTTAATGCTCAATATGATGGAAATAGTAATCCGGGTATCATTGGTAGATTTGTTTCAGGTATTGATGTGGAGAATACATTTACTCCAAATATTACAAGTAATAATGAAATAGATAAAGTAATCTATGAGATTAATAACGAAAAAATAATAAATGAAAACCCAAATGACAACTGGGCTCTTACATATAACATGGGAAAGTTAATTGATAATACTACTTTAACAGTTCAGGTACTTGATAAAACCGGATTAAATTCAAATAAAAGAGTCTATACAATAGAAGTTGTTACATTACCATCCTGGATAATTGAGTCCGGATTTGATTATATATCGGACTTTAACAATGAAACTTATCTTATAACAATTTCTCTTAACCCTGATAATAAGTTCAATTTTTCATCAATTGTTCCTAAAGATATTGCTTTACTAAGTGGACTAACAAATAATATTGAATCACATATAATTTTAAATTACACTTTAGATTTAAATGGACAATCATCACTTGATGGTAATACTAATCTTAATAACAGTTTTTTATTATCTGACAGTCTAATATTTACTCAAGATTTAGAATTTGAATTAGTCCCAACTCTTAATACTGACGGTACTCTTAATCCAATTAATTCGCAAAAATCAATATCAAAGAATTTTTTACTTCGTGAAATAAACTCCAGATGGACAATTCATCCATTTGATATTCCGATGACTTTAAACCACGACATTGGGGCAAAAATATCCTTATTATTTGAAGGAAATATGAATTTAAATTCATCACTTAATTTCACCGAAGGAACAAAAATTACATCCAATGCTGATATATCAACAGATGCAATTGAGTTAATTTCAACTTTTGGAGTTACTTCTGTCGCTATGATCTCTCACCCAACAGCAAATATTCAGTCAAATTTAGTTTATATAAATGAAGACAGTACATCTCATACATTTGCAGGTAGTTTGGTAATACCTTATAAACTAATTGGATCATTAAATTGGGGCGATTTTAACGGTACGCTTTATAATAATAAACTACCGGTTGATCAGGATTCATGGACTTTCGAACATAACTCAATCGCTAAAAAGACTTTGGACAATAGTTCTAAATTGATGAGGAAACAGCTATCTCAAAACCTCAGATTTCAGGAAAAAGTAACGATTAAACAAAAAACAATCGCCGGTAGTATTCCGGATATTTTTCCTTTTCCTACAATTGCAATGAATAATCTCGGTCAGGGCATGATAGTATGGGTAAAGGATACTGATCCAATACAGAATTCACCTGATCCCGAGTTATATTATTCATTATGGGATGGAAATATCAGTTCTCCAAAAGCAATTACTTCAAATCAAAATTTTGAAACAAATCCTGCAATCTCATACTTTCCGAATAATAATGCCATTATGCTATGGACGCACAATAAAACTCCAAAAACTGAAAATCTGACTTTTACTGAAATGTTAGCGAATCAGGAAATCAGATATTCAATTTATGATGCTATAGAAGATTCATGGTCTGATCCTGAGAACATTACAAATAATAATTATGCTGATGGAATGAGTCAGGTGGCAATTTCGAATAATTCCACGGCATTGGCAACCTGGACTCATATTAATAAACAAAATGGAAATAATCCAAAAGACTGGGAAATTCATTACTCAGTTTGGGATGGAAATATATGGACAAATCAATCAGGTATTACAAATGATAATTCTGCGGATTATGATGTTGATGTGGATTATTTTCCGGATGGAAGTGCAATTGCTGTCTGGGTATTTGATGATGATGGAAACTTAAATACTGACAATGATAAGGAAATAAAATATTCCTTATGGAATGGAACCAACTGGATTGCTATTCATCAATTAACCATAAATAATCACAGAGAAAGTAGTCCAAAAGTTAAAGTAGATCCTGAAGGAAATGCATGGGTTACATGGGTGTCAAATGAATTCCTGAACATTGAAGATTCGACAACAATTGAACGATTGTATATTACAAAATTTAGCAATTCCTCAAAACAGTGGCAGGAACCTTATATTGTATTAAGCGATAGTCAATTTATTCAGAATCCGGAATTAAATATTACGGTCAATGATGATGTTCAAACTCTAATGCTTTCATGGCGTTCAAATGATGCGGCGAATGAATACAAAGGCGATATTTCTGTTTCGTTTCATGATTTAACATCAGACGATGAATGGACTATTCCTGTCTATGTTACTAGTGATAAACTTTCGGACTGGATGATATCTTGTGGAATTGATGCTAATGCAAATGCAGTGTTTGTTGATATGAAAACTGATTTTGATGATTTATCAGGTAAATGCTTTGCAAAAGGAAATTTTACAGACGGACTTAGCATTACAGCAAAAGGAATAAGTGAAGATGGAGGTTTATCTGATGAATTGAATTATGGATATATGGAAATAAAACCTGATCTGACTTATACCGGAGATATTCAATTTTATTTAGATAACAAAGAAATAGAATATGCAAGTTTAGGTGATTCCCTAACATTATACTGTACAATTATAAATAAAGGAGCATTAACATCCAACACCTTTAATATCGAATTTTATTATGGAAAACAAGATTCTGTTGGTAGTGTTTTGTTAGAAGAAACTATGATACCGGAATTAAAACCTGATTCATCTGTCAGGATTGAAACCAATTGGACAGTTTCAAGAAAAGGCAAACACAGTTTCTATTTCTATGCAGACAAAGAGAATCAAGTTGATGAACAAAATGAAAATAACAACTCAATTAAAACTGATATTTTCATCCTTCCGGATTTATCCATTCAGGATATCCTTTTCAATCTTAATAATGTAGTACTCGGAGATTCTATAAATATAGACTTTATTATTAACAATCAAGGTGGTTGTGTTGCTGAAAATATTATATATCAAATTGAATATGATGATTCTATGTACAGTCATTTAAGTGGAAATATAAGTCAACTTGATTTTGGTAATTCAGATACAATATCGATGTTTTTTAAACCATTAACAGGGATACATAAATTTAATATTCATCTAAATCCCGATTCATCAATACACGAACAAAATTATGAAAACAATTCGAAATCAGTTGACATGAATCTGCTTCCTGATTTTTTAGTTAGATCAACAGGAATCTTATTAGGAGAAGATAATACATTATTAGCTCAGATTAATAATATTGGTAATGCTCCGGGATTTGATATTCCGGTAAAATTCTTTGATGGAAATCCTAATCAGGGTGGAGAACTTATTGATTCAGCATTTATTGACTTATCCTTTTCAGATAGTACACAAGTATCAGTATCATGGGAAAACCAACCGGGACTTCACACTATTTTTGTTGAAGTGAATAAAATGTTTACTATAAATGAAATTGATTATGAAAATAATTTTGCATCTCAAGATTTGATGGTAAATGGTCAACCAGATCTAAGCATTACTCATGGAAACCTGAAATTCCTAAACCCATCAACGGGAGATACAAACCAAATATCAGTTGACATAAATAATATTGGTTCAGAAAACGCTCGAAATGTTTCTATTAAATTATTTGATATGAATTTTGAATCTGATAGTTTAGAAATATTTAGTATTGTTATTCCATTTATTGCCAAAAATGATATTTATAATTTTACGACTGATTTTTATATTCCTGATTCTTCTTATGGACTTTATAAATTCTATTGTATTGTTGATGATAACAATGTTGTGAATGAATCAAATGAAGATAATAACGAATGTTTACTTCACACATTAATTCTTCAGGAATCTATTATTTTTCCTGAAGATAGTTTATTTCAAATCAATCTTAATGAATATTATGTCACACCGAGCGAATTGGACACGGGATATATATGGTCAGCTTCTGTGATTGAAAATTCATCATCAGTAATAAATACAAATATATCCGATAATATTTTAAATATTACTCCAAATCCAAACTGGTATGGAAGTAGATATATAATTTTATCATTATCAAATTCCGAAAGTATTTTGACATCTGATAGTATCCAAATATTTATTTCTCCTGTGAATGATTATCCGGTTATTATTTCCTCAGATAGTATTTTTGCTTATGAAGATATTCCATTTTCATTCAAAGCTAATGCAATTGATGTTGATAATTTTTTTATTAATATTTCCTACTATAAATTACCAACATGGTTGATGTGGACTGGTGATAAAATAAATGGTATTCCTAGAGAAGGTACACAAGATACATCATTTATAGTAAATGCTTGTGATGGTGAATTATCTGTTGAAACAGAGATGTTTATCTATTTTATTTCAATAAATGATCCACCTATAATTTCAGATATTCCTGATACTGTTTTTTTTGAAGATGAAATTTTATCAATTCCTGTGAAAAATTGGGATAAATATGTTTATGATATAGATAATCATGATTCTACACTTACATTATCATTTTTCAATAATGATTCAATATTGATTAACTTGTCACCTGATAGTATCATATTTACACCAGTATTAAATTGGTTTGGAAATGAGATTATAAATGTAACAATAAGTGACGGAGAGTATTTTGATACAACATCCATGAATATTAATGTAATTCCTGTTAATGATGCTCCTGATCCTTTCTCACAGATGTATCCTGACAATAATTCTTTTCATGATGAAGATTCATCAATTACTTTCTCCTGGGAAAGATCAAAAGATATTGAAAATGATCCGATAGATTACATTCTCCATTTATTCAATGATAATTATGATACTCTATTTCACACTTCTGATACATTAATCAAAATATTTCCTAAGACAATATCACTACCTGTCGAACAGAAAATATTCTGGTTCATAAATAGTTTTGATGGCAAAGATAGTACAAAATCTGCAAATAGCCCTTTTACATTTACTATCTGCAGGACAACTGGTATAGATGAAGATTTATTAATACCTGAGCAATATGCTATTTCCCAAAATTATCCAAACCCATTCAATCCAACTACAACAATCAAATATGAAATCCCACAACAAACACATGTCTTGCTAACAATATTTAATACAAATGGACAAGCAGTCAAAACATTAGTGAATCAAAAGCAATTACCCGGATATTACTCAATACAATGGGACGCGACAAATCTTCCATCAGGAGTATATTTTTACAAAATTTCGGCAGATGGATATTTCAAAGTAATGAAGAGTGTTTTGATGAAATAAGTGAAGATTGTTTTATTAGAATAATTAGATTCACTGTAACTCTACCTCAAAAGCATATAACAAAAAAGATTTTAATAAATATTTTCCTGTGTTAAATTAATTAAAATTAACACTCATATTATTGTTAAAAATTGAGGTAATTTCATTAGTATAATATTAGTGTTAATTTTGTGTAGAATAATCAAGAGGTGATTCATGAAAGACCTGCCGGTTGGAATACAAGATTTTAAAAGTATTATAGAAGGTAACTTTGTCTATGTAGATAAGACAGAACCCATTTACGAAATGGTGAGACCCAAAAAAGGTGTATATTTTTTGTCCAGACCAAGAAGGTTTGGAAAATCTCTGACAGTTTCGACTTTTGAATATTTATTTAATGGAGAAAAGGAATTATTCAAAGGTACTTATATCTATGATAAGCATGATTTTAAGAAACATCCGGTAATAAAAATATCCATGAGTTCACTTGAAACAAGAAATGCAGAAGAACTCAGAAAAACTTTATTGGAAAATTTAATAGACATTTCAAAAGAATATAATTTAAATACAACTTCAAATTCTCCAAAAATAATGTTTACAAGAATAATTCGAGAATTATCAGAAATAGAAAAAGTCGTAATATTAATCGATGAATATGATAAGCCAATATTAGACAATATTGAAAAAAAAAGAATTGCAAAATATAAGAGAAGAATTACGTTTTTTCTATTCAGTTATAAAAGATATGGATCCTTACATAAGATTTGTTTTTATCACAGGAATTTCCAAATTTTCAAAAGTTAGTATTTTTTCTGATTTGAATAATCTTAATGACTTAACCTTGAAT
>JAOZSG010000029.1:15520-16305 GCA_029939785.1 Fidelibacterota bacterium
ATTCTAATATACTTGGATATACTAAAAATGATATTGCAAAATTTTTCCCGGATAGAGTAATAATTGCAAAGAAAAAGATGAATTTATCAGATAAAGAATTTTGGGATAAACTAAAAGACTGGTATAATGGCTATTCCTGGAATGGAAAAAATTTTATCTATAATCCTTTTTCTATTTTAAAATTATTTTTCAACAATAGTTTTAATAATTACTGGTTTGAATCCGGTTCTCCCAGTTTTCTAATTAATTATGCAAAAAAACATAATCTAAAAGAGTCTGATTATAATAATATAAAAGTCGACAAAAGTTTTCATTTTAAATATGACATTGAAAATGCGCCCAGTTATTCTTTTTTATGGCAGGCAGGATATTTGACTATAAAAGAGATTACAAAAACAGGTTATGTTTTAAAATATCCTAATAAAGAAGTAGAAAAATCTATGAAAAATCTACTTCTGGATTTTGCCTATAATATAGATGATAAAATAATAAGTCATTTAAAAGATGAGATTTGGGATTCATATCAAAACAATGACATTAACAATATTATTGAAGTATTAAAAAGAACTTATTCTGCTATTCCATATCAAAAACATGTAAAAAATGAAGGTTTTTATGATGCTGTTGCCTATACACTTTTTATAGCAATTGGTATTAATGCTAAAGCTGAAGAAGCAACTGGTATGGGAAATAGTGATATTATATTAGAAAAGGAAGACAGAATCATTGTATTTGAATTTAAAAATGCAAAACCCGAAGTTTCTATCAAACTGATTAAAGATAAA
>JAOZSG010000293.1:0-1741 GCA_029939785.1 Fidelibacterota bacterium
TTATTTCTTATTCAACATATATTAATTCAATCAAGTTTCCAAAAATGGGTTGATGCCGCAGTATCTAAAACATGTAATTTTCCTAGTTCTGCAACTGTTGCAAATGTAAAAGATGCATATTGGTTAGCCTATGAAACTAATTGCAAAGGAATAACAATATATCGTGATGGAAGTAGAACCGAACAGGTTTTATATATTGGAGATAAAAAAGATCAGAAAGTTGAAACTGAAAAAGAACTTCCACCAAAAAAAGAAAATGGTTCTCCCATACATCCACGATTACGTCCTCAAACAACAGCCGGTGTAACCAGACGTATCCGAACCGGTCAGGGTTCACTTTATGTTACGATCAATGAAGATTCAAAAGGATTAAGCGAAATATTTACAAATATTGGTAAAGCAGGCAGTCAGGCTCAGGTAGAATCAGAGGCAATCAGCAGACTAATATCTCTTGCTTTAAGATCAGGAATTGATCCTATTGATATTATTAAACAATTAAAAGGTATTGGCGGTCCGAGCCCTATCTGGGAAAATGGAATTAGAATTCTTTCTACTCCTGATGCAATAGCAAAAGCATTGGAATGGTATATGGAAGAAAATTTTAAAAAATCAACAATACTGAAAGCATCTTCAGAAAAAGAAATAATTACAGTAAAAGAAGAAAGTGATAGTCCTGTATCTGATAATAAAAAAATGATCACCACATGTCCTGACTGTGGATGTAATTTATATCACGAGAGTGGATGTGTTTCTTGTCCATCATGTGGTTTTTCAAAGTGTTAATCCAGATAGATTTGAAAAAAGCATTTTTTATGCATTTATCGTAAAGACCACAAAGTATAAATTATTAATAATATTTTATATATAATTATTTGGGACAAGACATGTTTAACTGGAAGTGTAGGAACTATCAATAAATATTTATTAAATAAAATTAGGAGTGAAAGTTTGACAACAAAAATATTTGCAGGAAATAGCGGACCAAAAGTGAAATCTGATTGTAAAATCACTCTGGAAATCACAAAATCAGGTGGAATTTCAATTGAATTGAATAGTAAGGTCGGAATATATTTTGGTGATTCGATAATCAAAATATGTAAAGATATGTTGAAATATTTTGGAATTGATAATGCAAAAATGATTATCGATGATTCGGCTGCAATGGATTTTGTATTGCAGGCAAGAATTGAAGCAGCAGTAAAACAATGTATTGATACAGATTTAGAATATTTGCCTGAAATGTTGGATGAAAACAGATACAGCACATTAAAAGATAAAAATCGCAGATCACGACTTTATTTACCTGGAAACACACCCAAAATAATGACCAATGCAGGATTACACAGTGCAGATGGAATAATTCTGGATCTCGAAGATTCGGTAGCACCTGATAAAAAAGATGAAGCAAGGATTCTGGTTCGAAACGCTCTCCGATCAGTAGATTTTTATGGTGCTGAAAGAATGGTCAGAATAAATCAAGTTCCCAAAGGATTGGATGATCTTGATTATATAATTCCTCATAATGTAAATCTTGTATTAGTTCCAAAATGTGAATCTGCAGATCAAATCAACACAGTAAATAGTCGAATAAATAAGCTTCTTGAAAAGTATGATATTAAAAATCCGGTATATTTGATGCCTATTATTGAATCTTCATTAGGAGTAATAAAAGCTTATGAAATTGCATCAGCTGCAGACAATGTAGTAGCATTGGCAATCGGATTGGAAGATTATACAGCAG
>JAOZSG010000293.1:1751-4470 GCA_029939785.1 Fidelibacterota bacterium
CGAAAGTCTTTTTGCCAGAAATATGGTGGCAAATGCAGCAAAGGCCGCAAAAATACAGGCAATTGATTCTGTGTTTTCGGATGTAGCAAATATGGAAAAACTTAGAAAAACAGCACTTGAATCCAAGTCTATTGGATTTGTTGGAATGGGATGTATTCATCCGCGTCAGGTAAGTGTAATCCATGATGCATTTGCTCCAACTCAAAAAGAAATTGAAAAAGCAAAAACGATTGTATCAGCATTTATAAAAGCAGAAGAGCAAGGACTCGGGGTTGTAGCATTGGGCTCAAAAATGATTGATCCTCCTGTTGTAAAACGGGCTCAAAAAATTGTGGATATTGCTATAGAAACCGGTAAACTTGATAAAAATTGGAGAAATAATTATGTCAGATAAATTAGTTAAAAATGCTGCCGGTAGAATGGTTCCTACAGAAGTTAATGGAAAAAAAGTGATTCCATACCAAGGTGTTGGAAAATATAAACCTGATTATAGAAAATTTAATCCAAAAGTCGCAACATGTGCAGATTATCCTGATGATGGAAATAAAGTAGTTGCTAACCTAAAAACAGCTCTGACAAAAGCAGGACTAAAAGATGGAATGACGATATCAACTCATCATCACTTTAGAAATGGTGATCTTGTTGTAAACATGATATTTGATATTGCTGCAGAAATGGGTGTAAAAAATTTGGTTTGGTATCCTTCGGCATCATTTCCTTGCCATGAGCCTCTGATAAAATATTTGGAAGATGGAACAATACATCATATTGAAGGCAGTATGAATGGAGTTCTTGGGAGATTTGTTTCTGATGGAAAAATGAAAGGAACCGGAATTTTACGTTCTCATGGTGGCAGATACCAGGCTGTTCAGGATGGTGATGTTCAAATAGATATTGCTGTTTTGGCAGCACCTACATCAGATCCATTTGGTAATTCTAATGGAGTTACCGGACCTTCTGCTTGTGGATTATTGGGCTTTGGGCTTGCGGATTCACAATATGCTGACAAAGTAATAATTGTAACAGATAACCTGGTGAATTTCCCTTGTCTCCCATGGCAGATTCATGGAAATCATGTTGATTACGTTGTAAAAGTTGACAAAGTCGGGATTCCGGAAAAAATTGTTTCAGGTACAACCCGAATTACAAAAAGTCCTGATAGATTATTAATGGCTGAAATGACTGCAAAATTATGTTATGAAGCAGGTTTGATAAAGGAAGGATTCTCATTTCAGGCAGGAGCAGGTGGAACATCATTGGCAATTGCAAACTTTTTTGCAAAATACATGAGAGATGATAATATCACTGCTGCTTTTGCAAGAGGTGGAAGCAATCAGTATCTTGTAGAAATGCTGGAAGAAGGCTTGGTTAAATATATTCTTGATGGTCAGACTTTTGATCTGGAAGGTGTACGGTCAATGCGTGAAAACCCAAAACACGTTGATACAAGCCCATTTACGAGTTATAATTATCATGGTAAGGGTAATTTTGCTTCATTTATTGATATTGTTATTTTGGGAGCAACTGAAGTAGATGTAGATTTTAATGCCAATGTAAATACTCATTCTGACGGTTATTTACTTCATGGAATCGGTGGCTGGCAGAATTGTTTGTTTGGAAGAAATGTAATACTTCCAATACCTCTTTTCCGTAATAGAATCCCTGTAATTCGGGATAAAGTTACAACTTTGACTGGCCCGGGAGAATTGATTGATATTATTGTTACTGAACGAGGAATTGCTATTAATCCACGTAGAAAAGATTTATTAGAAAAATTAAAAGATTCAAGTCTTCCGATTAAAACGATTGAAGAACTAAAGGAAGAAGCAGAAAAAATCTGTGGAGTTCCGGAAAAAATAAATCTTACAGATGAAGTTGTGGCTGTTATTAAATGGGTGGATGGAACTGTTATAGATTCTGTATTTAAGGTTGGGAAATAAAAATAAAATTATCACAAGTTTAGTAAATTACACCTCCCAGGTTTTTTAAACTTGGGAGGTGTTTTATGATTATACAAATAAATTCCAAAATTCTGTTGAAATTCATCAAATTACCTTACCAAAACACACTTTAAATATCTAATATCCAACACGGAATTTCCAATTATGAGGGAAATAAAATTGGTGTCGCTGGATTGATTGTATTTGGAAATTCGATATTCAGTATTCGATATTGGTTATTGATGTAGCAAGAAGGTCCTCAATTTATTGTTGATTGCCAAAAAAATCCTAAATCAACAATCATAAATCCTTGTTCGTAAATCAATTTAGGGTATAGGGAACGTAAATCTGTATTAGAGCATACCCACAGAGGGCTTTGGGAACGAGCGTACGAGAGTGTGTGGTTTCATTTTGCTATTTTTGTAGGACAACTTTTAAAAGTTGTCCTACAAAAACATTTACAAATACATTAAAAATAGAATCCTGTCTCGATAGTATTCATTGTAATAGTTTCTTTTTTGGGATTAATTATTCCATTGCCGTCAAAGTCCTGATAAGTTTGTCTGAATACATAAGACAATACTGCTCCTCCACCAATATCAAAACCAACTCTATATCCTAAAATAGTATTTTCTGAAGGTTTATCAAAAAGGAAAGGATTTTTATCATTATTTCTCATATAAAAAACTTTGGCTTCAGCGAGTTTTGGAATTTTCCCTCGTGGAATTGTTAAAGTAGATCGAAAGCTTCTTATTTCATTTTCTTTTGATGTCATATTT
>JAOZSG010000294.1 GCA_029939785.1 Fidelibacterota bacterium
CCCACATCTGTACTATTCTGGTTCTGATGTTGATAATAATACTTTTGTGAATATTGCAGTATCTGATACAACTTTATCCTATGATGTTGTGATAGATTATCAAACTAAAATAGAGAATAGTATTTCAGACTATACAGCAAAAGCAAATTTTACTTATTTTACATTTTTGAATCAAACTATAAAATTAGGTATGGAACTTAATAATTTGGATTTCAGAAATAGAATCGGACAATCTTTTGCCACAACTCAAACTACAAAAAGAGGTGCTAATCTTCAGGCCGTATATCTTCAGGACAAAATTGAAATTAAGAATTTTCTTTTTAAAATGGGTGTTCGAAACAGCCGGTTTGCTCAGGAAACTAAATGGCGATTAGAACCCCGTGTTTCTGCAGCATATAAAGTTGGAATATCAACTTTCAAATTAGCCTGGGGTCAATACAACCAATATATTACAACCATGAATTCCAAGAATAACGAATTCATGCAGACTTTGGATTATTTTAACAGTCTTAAAGATTTTGATCCTATTTCATCTGAGCAGTATATTGCCGGAATTGAAGCATATATTACTGATGAAATCTTTTGTTCAATGACAGGATATTTCAAAGATCTCAAAACTTTATACAAGTTTGATTATTCTGATGCGTCCCAGTCTGCTACAAAAGCAAATTTGGAAAGAGGTAGTGGTGAAGCATGGGGTTTAGAAACTCTGATCAGAGGAAAATACCAAAAATTTTCAGGTTGGATTAGTTATACATTATCACGTGGGACCAGAAGTTTTCCATCATATCAAAATGGAAAAACCTATCTCTATGATGCTGATCAAACTCATAATGTAAAGGCTGTTCTGCTCTATAATTTTACTAAAGATATTACAGCAAGTACAACCTTTCAGTTTAGTTCCGGATATCCTAAAACCTGGGAAACAGGTAAATATTCTCAATACAGTTATGATATAGTAAATGATGAAATCGGAATTTTTCCAAGAGATATGACTCCAAAGAAAAACAATGTTCGTTATCCTTCAAGAATGTTACTTGATATTGGATGGAAGAAAAAACTGAGAAGTGGTTTTGGTTCCTATCTGGCAGAATATCTGGGAGCAGACGATGCCTATTTTACAATGACTATACGGAATGTGCTTTTTCTGCACAGAAATCCATATTATTACTTCTATATTCCTGATTATGGATATTATGGATTTGGAATGTCTTATTTACCGAGCGTTTCTGTAGGATATAGTATTAAGTTTTAAATAAAAGGGTTAAAAATGACTAAAATTATAAAAATATTACTTTATCTTTCTTTCCTCTTCCTGATCTTTTTATCTTCATCTTGTGATCTTCCCCATATGCCCGGACCACAGCCTAAAAATATTCTTGATGTAGATTTCGAACCGGGATTAAATATTCTGGGAATATTAAGGTTAAATGAAAATAATCCGGAATCGTTTATCTATATCGAAGAATTAGTTAAAACTAAGATATATCAGGAATCAGAAAATTTTCCAACTGTAAAAAATGCAAAGGTTACTATCAGAGGAACAAGTGATACAACACAGTTTAATTTTACTATTAATGAATCTATCGATAGTATCAGATATTTGAATGATAATTTTATTCCCATTGAAGGTGAAACTTATCATCTTGATATAGAAGCAACTACAGAAAATGGAACACTTTCACTCACTGCAAAGACAACAATTCCAGCCAAACCATCAATCAATGAAAGTTTAATTGATATTCAAAACACATCCTGCACTTTTAACCTTGCCACTTCTGATGATACATATCAATATGATATTTATCTGTTTTTTGAGGAAGATGAATATGAACTTAAACAATCCTATCATATCAATGAAAATGGAGTTATAACTATTGAATTTAATTACCCTGTATCATTCGGAACTCCAAAAATAATCGAAATTGTTGGTTATGATGAAAATCTACAAAAATATTTGAATGCATCATCTGGTATTATTCCTCAGACTTATCAGGAATCTATATCTACAGTTGAAGATGGCTATGGATGTTTTGGTGCACTTAGTTTTATGAAATTAGAAATAGATAACTGAAAATAGTTGCAAACTCGCAGATTCAGAGTTCCTGATCTGAGATTTAAAAATTAATTAGTTACACAGATATGATTGTAATATAAATTGTCCTGTTTCTCATTTACTCGATATTCGATACTCGATTTTAGAAATTATTAGACCGATTTGTTTGTAGATTCATGATTAAGGATTTTTTCCGTCAGTTGGAAATTGGTTTGAATTAAATTAATAAAATCTGTGCAGATCAGTTCAATCCGTGTACTATTTTTTCGCATTATTAACAGTAGAGCCGCACCTAAAGGTGCTTTAATATATAAGGAATTAATTTTTTTCTACAAATAGGAACACACCTCTGGTGCTTGAATAATTATTTTATAAATCAAACTCAATCTTGACTGTCGAACAAATCCTAAATCAAAAATCAAAAATCCTTGTTCGTAAATCAATTAAGGCATACTTAAAGAGTGGGTATTCCGTAGGGAACGTTCCCAAAGAGGGCAGGCTGTGTGAGAATGTCGTTTTTCCACAACTCTGTCACACTGAGCCCGTCGAAGTGAGACTACGAAGTAACAATTTTATCATATTCTCACACAACCTGAGGGCTTTGAGAACGAGAGTAATTTACAATATTATTTTCATTTAGTTGTATCCTGTTGATTCAGTTAATCCTGTCAATAATTTTTTTCCAAACTATTAGCACTATCGGATGTAAATTCAAAGTTCACTTTTTTCACATTTTTAACAGTAGAGCCGCACCTAAAGGTGCTTTCATACACTAGATAATCCATTTTTTTACAAATAGGAACGCACCTCTGGTGCTTGAAAAATTACATATTTTAAAGTTTAAATAAATAATGCACCTATGATATTTTGGTAATTAACTACTACTTTATCCTATGAAATTCCGTGTTGAATATTGGATATTTTGAATATGTTGAGGTACGGGAGTACGGTTCCAGACATGGGTAATTGTTAATTGTACATTGCTAATTGTTAATTGATTCCAGCCACAGCGTGGCGACTCTATTTCTAATAACATTCAATCACTCTTAAAACCTGTACCTTTAGGTACGGTACTATTCTATCAAAACTAAGATAATTGTTTACACCACATCCAGAGTTCTGAAATTAAATAAATACTACTTGTTTTAATTTATTCAAATTTTTAGGTTTGTTTTATGAAAAATATAAATGATTTAAAATTATATAATTTATCTACTGGTCAATTACAAGATATGCCAATTGATGATGTAGGCCCATTAATTGGAAAATCCTTAAGTTCAAAACTTATCAGGCAAATAATATTACAAGAAAGAATGTCTAAGTTTTTTGGATTTGTTTTAGGTAATGTTTTCATTTCAAATATCTTATCAAAAACAGGCCTTGCAAGAAAAATAAATTCAAATGTTGCAAGCACTTATAAACATTATAAGTATTCAAATCTCAATCAAGCATTTACACATCGAAACGACAGACAAATTTTTCCTAAAATAAATAAAGCAGATGAAGTTTTTTGCAACAAAATATTATGTTCACCTGCTGATTCTTACTTAAATATCAGAAGTATCGAGGATGGAAAAATTGAATTATATCCAGAATTAAAATTAGATGTACAAAAAATGATTGGAGAAAAAAATTCGGAACTCTTCAATAATGGAGGGAAGTTTTTGCTCTTTACATTAAAACCTTTTCACGACCATACAATGGATTATCCTACTTATTCACAAGTTATCAACACTCCGGTTAATATGAATAAAAACAATAAGGTTGTTTATTCTACAGATTTAAATTTCGCAAAATTTATCTCTTCATATAGTGATAAATCAGTTTTTGATGAAAACCACAGAGTAATAACTAAATTGTTGGCAAAAGATTATAATGAAGAATATATTTATATTGAAGTTGGAGCAACAAATGTAAATTCTATAGAACAAGATAATTGTGATTTACAGGAAAGTTATAATCGTGGTACACAAAAATCACATTTTAATTTTGGATCAACTATCATTTTATTACTTCCAAAAAGTTTTGATGAAAAAATATATTTCCCCGAAATATTTTTACAAGATAAAAATACAAGCGTTGCTATTAAGCGTCGAAATGCGATAGCAATTCCTAAAACTTATTCAAAAATAGATTCTATTTATATTGCTAATAAAACAAAATTAAATATTCATAGAAATTCAACCGGAAATATTGAGAAAACTGAAATTGAACGTGATAAATAGATTCTGAAATGATAAAAGAAATTGAAGCAAAAACTGTAATTCATAAACATAATAAAGCTTTCCCAGTTTTAAATGATTTGAATCCCTATAGAGGATGTACTATTGGTTGTGTTTATTTTTGAGTAATGCTAACTAAGCAGATAATAGTGTTGACTGTC
>JAOZSG010000030.1:0-7503 GCA_029939785.1 Fidelibacterota bacterium
TAGTAATTGATTGTACTTTTGAACTTTGGGGTGATTGGCATATTATCGATTATGCTCTGATTAAGCATGCTGATGTTGATTGGATTAGTAACTTTAGTGATAAACCTCCCAAAGGTTCGCGTGAAATAAGACAGCTTTCATGGCATCATGGATTGGTTGTACCTTCAAGTTGCATGGTCATTGGTAATCAACATATGGACGCAAAGAATCATGAGTTCTCTTTTTTATCAAATCTAAGCCACATGCCTACTATGTTGGGTGACCCCAGGAATCTTTCAGTAAAAGAAAAAGAGTGGTACTTAAAGTATTATAATTGGTACAAGAAAATGGATGAAGAATTTGAAGTTAGTAAATATTACCAAACCTCAGATGTTTTTCAAGAATCTAAAGTATCAAACTGGGATGGATTTGCTCGTTTTAATACTGAAAAGCAAGGAGGAATTATTTGTTTTTTTAGAAACGGTTCACCAGAGGATACAAGGAAATTTTTAATTCCCTGGGTTAAGCCTAATGAAGAATATATTATTAAAAATGTTAATGATAAGATTATAGGTGAATTTTCCGGAAAAACTTTAATTAATGATGGTTTTCAGGTAACTATTGAAAATCGACATACAGGTAAAGTTATTTCAATATATCTAAAGAATTAAAAAAATGAAAAATATTACTCACAGATTATATTTTAAGTAAGATTATCTATATAAATTTCAATAATCTGTGTGTATAAACAATCCCGAAGGGATACAATTTGAATAACTACAGGTGAAACCTGTAGAAAGAAAACAGATCATAAAATCATACTCCGTAGGAGTTAAATAAACTTAACAATTTGATCAATATGTAAATAAAAAGGAATAAATTATGGAACAAAAATTAAATTCAAGACGAAGTTTTCTAAAAAGTGCAGCATTACTTTCAGTTTCACCTTTTTTGCTAAATTCGTGCAAAAATGCTCAAAATCATTCACAAAAACCCAATATCATATATATATTGGCTGATGATCTTGGATATGGCGATATAGGTTGTTATGGTCAGGAACATATTCAAACGCCGAATATTGATAAAATGGCAAAACAAGGAATACGGTTTACACAGCATTATGCCGGTAACACTGTATGTGCACCGTCACGCTGTTCCCTCATGACCGGATTTCATATGGGACATGCTGAAATAAGAGGCAATAAACAGGCAGAAACATCAGGACAATTGCCTATATCAGATGAGGCAGTAACTGTTGCGGAATTATTAAAATCTGCCGGTTACAAAACCGGTATGATGGGGAAGTGGGGACTTGGCAATGCAGGAACAACCGGTGATCCGAATGAGCATGGTTTTGATCATTATTTTGGTTATCTCGATCAGGTGC
Source organism: Fidelibacterota bacterium (assembly GCA_029939785.1). GTDB lineage: Bacteria > Fidelibacterota > UBA2242 > UBA2242 > JAFGTP01 > JAOZSG01. Next base: position 1,367 of record JAOZSG010000030.1, read on the forward strand.
TGGCACATAATTATTATCCGGAGTATTTAATAAGAAACGGTGAGAAAGTAATGCTATCCAATGAGGTTAAATATTTAGACAAAAGCCAATGGCATAAAGGATTAGGTAGTTATACTACTAAAAAAGAAGAATATTCACATGATTTATTTATGAATGAAGCCATTGAATATATTGAGAAGAATAAAAATAATAGTTTTTTTCTTTACCTGCCTTTTACTATTCCACATGAAAATGGTGAAGCTCCGCTTGGAGAAAAAATGGAAGTTCCTGATCAAGGGATTTATAAGAATAAAAATTGGGATAAAGACTCCAAAGATTATGCGGCTATGATTTCACGTATGGATAAAGGTGTTGGAATCATCATACAAAAACTAAAGGAACTGAATTTGGATGAAAACACATTGGTTATATTTAGTTCAGACAATGGTCCAATGCCTAATGAATCTTTTACGAATTTTTTTAATAGTAATGGTAGATTAAGAGGTGGAAAACGAGATTTATATGAAGGTGGAATTCGCATGCCAATGGTTGCTTATTGGCAGGGAAAAATAAAACCGGGTACTGAAACTAATCATATTTCAGCTTTTTGGGATTTTCTGCCAACTGCCTGTGATATTGCCGGTGTTAAAACTCCGGAAAATATTGATGGAATTAGTTTTTTACCAACCTTACTGAGTAATACAGAGAAACAAACTGAACATGAATTTCTATATTGGGAATATCACACAGGGAAATATACAAAACAGGCAGTTCGTTATAAAAATTGGAAATTAGTAAAACATGATCCTTCAGGACCTGTTGAATTATTTGATCTAAATATAGATATAGAAGAAAAAAATGATATATCTCAAGAGCATCCTGAAATATTACAAAAGACAGAAAGAATGTTTGAAGACCGTACTGATTCTAAACATTTTGAATTAAGACAAAGTAAGATATAAAACCAGATATCATATCATTGATTTTGTTTATTTAACCGCGAATTACGCTAATAGACGCGAATTTTTAATTGTAAGTATAGACTGGTTGTGAGTAAAATTAAAAACACTGTCTTTATCAACAGAATTATCTATAAGGATTGTTTTGAAATGAATTATGTGAAAAACATAAAAATAGTAACAAGTCAATTAGGATTCAGAATTGAATCTCATAAATATATAAAATTAATTCCGGGTGATTTTGCAAAGGATATTCCGGAAAAAATTAAGTTTTATATTCAGTCTGTTGGGAATCGCTTACAAAGAGACCATAAAATTCCGAAAGTCTGGAATGATGATGTATTTCGCTGGCCTTTTGATATTGGAAAAGGCAGGATTAATGATACAGAAAAAAATAATATGTCATGGAATGGTAAGCCTATTTATATTGGAATGCTTGAAAAAAAGGAAACATCCTGGGGTATATTATGGCAGAGTGATTTTACAGATTTTCAGAATTCTGGGATTTATCAGATCGAAACTGAATATGGATTTTCTCTGCCCTTTGTCATTGAGGAATATCCTTATGAGCGATTGTCACGCAGCTTTTTGATTTATTTATATGCACAACGTTCAGGAATGGAGGTTCCGGGTGTGCGTCCTTTGGAAAATGCTCATGATGGTATTCTGGATATAGATGGAACATATATTCCGGCAGCCGGAGGTTGGAATGATGCAGGAGATCATAGAAAATGGATGGCATTAACTCAGGTAAATATGGAAGGATTGTTTAATATTTTTCAATTTGGGCATCCTACTTTTAGAGAGAAGGTTTTGGATGAGATTCGTTGGGGAAATAAATATTTTCACGCAATGATCAGTGATGATGGACAGGTATATGAAGATCTGGGTGGAGGTGATTTAAAACCAGGTTTTTCTTATGATGATGGATGGTGGCAGGAGAATCATCCGGGTTGTTTGGCTATTACAGATCCTTTTTTATTTGATGGTGTTGATACTGACAATAAAAGAGTAATTCGAACAACCTATAATCCTGTTGTTCAGTATTTATTTATTCGTAGTCAGGCAATAATCTCAAAATTACCTCAATTTGAAGAATCAGTAAAATGTCTGAAACTTGCGGAAAAAGCCTGGGAATACGCAAAACAAATAAACCATGATCAGAGAACGTTATTTGTTTGTGAGGAAGTTTTAGCAGCAATAGAATTGTATAATTGTAAAAGTAAAAAGATAAATAAAGAAATAATTGAAGAAAAAATCGCAATGGTTTTACAAAGACAGTTTCATGGAGAAGGCGAACTTAGTGGATATTTTCTGGAAAAAGATAATGCAGATGGATATCGCAGTATTGTTTACTCTTGTGAACCTGCAATGGCTTTATTACGATATTGTGAATTGTTTCAAAATAATAGAAATAATTTATATGAAAAAGTTAGTAATGCAATAGTTGAATATATTGATAATTATTTGATTGCAGATTCTAATTCAAATCCATATAAGATAACGCCTTACGGTATTTATGTTGATCCTCCTTATAGTGATGATCAGAAATTTAGAAATGCCGGAAATGGAAGAGGTGTTCGTACATTTATTCATCCATTCGGAGAAAATACTTTGCCTCATGGAACAAATAGTGTTATAATGCATCAGGCATATTTGTTATCACGTGCAGGAAAATTCTTTAAACGGATAGATTGGCAAAAACATGCTGAAATCCTTTTATCATGGGCATTTGGACATAATCCTTCCGGCTTATCATTGTTTTCAGGAATTGGATTCAAGCACCCTGTACCTGCTTCATTTTATAATTATAGAATACCGGAAGCATGTGTTGCCGGATTTGTAGGTAAACCGGATGATACGCCCTATTTAGAAGAATCTAATGGAATAGAATGGTCCACTCAGGAAATATGGGATGTTCCGTTTTCTTATGCTGTTAGTTCAGTAATGTATTTAAAACAACAATAAAAATAAATGAATAAAAGGAAGTTATTTTATGAAGATTAATATGACAGAAAAATTACCATTGCAAGAGAAACTAGGATATTGTATGGGAGAATTTTCACTAAATATTGTATGGCAGACTCTAATGTTTTTCTTGCCTGCTTTTTATACAGATACCTTTGGAATTCCGGCAGCAGCAGTGGGGACAATGTTTCTTGTAGTACGATTTTTTGATGGATTCAATGATCCAATAATGGGTGTGATTGCTGATCGTACCAAAACACGTTGGGGAAGTTTTCGTCCTTATTTGCTTTGGTTTGCGGCACCTTATGGAATCGTAGCAGTTTTAATGTTTACTACACCTGATTTTTCAACAGGATGGAAACTTGTCTATGCTTATGCAACCTATTCATTAATGATGGTTATGTACACTGCTATTAATATTCCTTTTGGAGCTTTACTTGGAGTAATATCGCCCAGCTCCGATGAGCGTACCAGTCTTTCATCTTTCAAAATGGTATTTGCGTATTTGGCTGGATTAGGTGTTCAGGCTTTTTTAATTCCTATGGTCGAATATTTTGGTGCAGAAAATGAAGCAACAGGATTTCAGATATCAATGGCTATTTTAGGTCTGATTTCTTTTTCTCTGTTTTTGGTTGCATTTTTCTTTACCAAAGAGAGAGTAACTCCGGATCCTAAAGTGAAAAGATCACTTAAACTTGATGTAAAAGAATTGCTTAGTAACCGATCCTGGATTATTTTGTTTTTTTCTGTTACTATTTTACTTATTTATGTTGCAATTCGTAGCTCTGTAATTATTTATTATTTTAATTATTATATTGGTAATAAAGCAATGGCATCTGCATTTATGGTTAGCGGTACAATTGCTGTCGCCATTGGTGTAATACCTACAAAATGGCTTACTAAAAAGATTGGCAAAAAAAATCTTTTTATTTTTTCTTTAGTAATTATTGCAATATCACAGGCACTCTTTTTTATTGTAAAACCTAATAACATTGCTCTGCTTTTTACTCTTCAAATAATCTTTTCTCTTGCTTCCGGTCCATCTATTCCTTTGGCTTTTGCAATGATTGCAGATGCAGTAGATTATTCAGAATGGAAAAGTGGACGCAGGGCTACAGGACTGTTTTATTCTGCTGTTGGGGTCGCATTTAAAAGTGGATTTGCAATTGGTGGTGCTATTGCAATGTGGATTTTGACTTATTATGGATATGTTGCAAATGTTGAACAAACTTCCGAATCAATTTTCGGAATACGAATATTATTGAGTTTAATTCCTGCTGCCGGAGCTGTATTGACAATTATTCCATTATTATTTTATAATTTAGATGAAGATAAAATAAAACAGATTGAAATTGAATTACAGGAACGAAAGAATAATAGAGATTAATAAGAAGGAAATTGAAAATGAAAAAAATCTTATTATTGATTGTAATGGTGTTTTTAACAAATTGTACCAAAACAAGTGAATTGGTTGATGATGGTATAGTTTATAAAATTCCATTGATAAAAAATGTGGTAATAGATGGATCAGATGATGATTGGATGAATAATGGATTTGATGCTCGTCTATTTGCTGATCATCTTGGGAAGTTTTCTCCTGAAAAAGATTTGTCATCAAAAATAAATCTGGCATGGAATGAAAAAGGATTGTTGGTTTTTATTGATGTTTGGGATGATTCTATTTATGAATCTTCGAAAGACCAACCACTTTATTATGCGGATTGTATTGAGATGTTTATAGCAGACAAACGTAATGGCATGGATGCTGTTCAGTTTGTTATATCACCAGGTTTGGATAAACAGTTTCCGGAAATGCGAGTAATGAAATTTGATAAAAGACGGTCTAAAGATAAACGGAATCAGAAATTGGAATTGGAGATGTCTTCAAATAAAACTGAAAATGGTTATGCTGTTGAAGTGCTTATTCCATTTAATATACTTTTAATCAAACCTGAATTAGAGCAAGAACTGGCATTTCAGATTTATGTGAATGATCGTGACAATAAAAATGAAAAACAGGTACAAAGTGTAAAATGGCATCATCTTCATGGTGCACATAAACTTTTTTCTGCCTATAATCGAATTATTTTGTCAAAAGGAAAAAGTTCATCACAAACGATGTCAGTAAAATGTAACGTAATTGATGAAAAATCTATTCATTTTTATATCATAGGAAATATTGAACATGTTGGAGAAACTGTTACAATAGACATTGGTGGAAAAAACAGTATCAATTCTAAATTACAAAAACAGATGGATTATGCGTTTGCATTTATTGAAACAACTTATCCGAAAGATGCTTCCGGTTCCAGTGCCATTATCAAAGTAAATGGTAAATTGACTGATGTTATCAATCTTGAAGAAGCATGGAGAATATATAAAGATACTAAAGCACCAAATGTATATGAATCAGATATTCAGCAGTTTGAGAAGATGGATAGAAAAAATCCTCCACCCAAAAATGCAATTCTATTTATTGGTGATTCTAATATTCGTATGTGGACAAACTTGCAGGAAGATATGGATGTATTGCCGGTATTTAATAGAGGTTTTGGTGGATCAAAATCAGAAGATTTGGTGGTTTTTGCTGATCGGATTATCCTGCCATATAAACCAAAAATAATTGTTGTTGGTTCTGGTAATAATGATGTTAATGCCGGTCTGGCAACAGAAATAACTATTGCAAATTATCATAAGTTGATAAAAATAATACAAAAGGCATTACCCCAAACCCAGATTTTTTTATTATCTACTAAACCATCACCATCAGCACCTCATATAATTGAATTAAAAAGAGCTTTAAATCCTGAACTTATTAAAGTTGCTAATCAATATGATTTAGTAGAATATATAAATGTGTTTGATCCGCTATTTGATAAAAATGGTCATCTAAGTGATAGTTTGTATATTTGGGACAGAGCACATCTGAATGAAAACGGATATGCAATCTGGACTCCGGTTATCAAGGATAGGTTGTTGAAAGCCTGGGAAAAATGAAAAACATTGTTTACGGATTATTGAGATAAACACGGATAAGGCAAAGTAGAATTAATCTGTGATTTTCTGTAAAATTCGTGTGCGAAATAGATTTGAAGATACATTGTTTGAACTGATATGTTTACGAGAGTTTCGAGCGTTCGAGCGTTCCCAAAGAGGGCTTTAGGAAGAAAGAAATGTTTTAGACAGGATTAACATGATTAACAGGATGAGGAATAATTATCCAGTAAATCC